>JBGCDC010000511.1:0-14940 GCA_045105055.1 Phycisphaeraceae bacterium
TCCGCGGCTTCTTCGACTTCGTCGTACATCGGGAAGACCGAATCTAATCGCGTGACCTTGAATAGGAATGCGACGTTTTCTTGGCAGCCAGCCAACGCGATTTGGCCGCGCTGGTGCTCGATGTCTTGGAGCAGTTGGACGAGCGAGCCGATGCACGCGCTGGCAAGGAACTCGACGTCGGTTAGGTCAAAGATGAAGTTCTGCGCGTTGTCGCAGCGCATCTTGTCCATGCACGACTCGACGAGTTCTTGCATCTCTTGATACGCGAGCTCGGCCTGGTGGATGTGTGCGGTCACCACCGACCCGGCTTGTTCGATATCAATCGTTTCAGGCAACATCGCGCATTCCTTTTGGCCTCAACCCCGGAGCGGAGCGAGTAGTACTGTTGTTATCGGTTGGAAGGGCAGGCGACTTTGGGCGAGGTGGCGTGGCTTGATCTGCGCTGGTTTACCCAAGCGTTACAGGCGGTATTGACATGAAGCGCCGCGACTTGTCGCGTGCTTGTGCGGAGCAGAAACGCGACAAGTCGCGGTGCTTCACTCATTAATCACCCCGCGAAGTACAGCGTGCTGACTTCGGCGTCGACCATCTCGCCATCGACGGGGACGGCGACTTTGGTGCCCGGCTTGTGTCGGCCCCATTTCATGACGGCGTAGGCGAGGCCCGATCGGCCGAGTAAGGGTGAAAGGGTTGAGCTGGTGATGCCGCCGACCTGTCCGCCGCGCGGGGCCTTGGCGCGTTTGTCGGGGTCGTGTTCGAAGACTTGGCTGCCTGCAATGGGGAGTGCCTCGGCCGGGAGTTTTAGGCCCACGAGCAATCGCTTGGGGTGGCTGAGGTTGTGCATCCGCGCGACGGCTTCCTGCCCGAGCCAGCAGCCCTTGGTCAGGGACACCGCGTCTTTGAATGCGTCTTCGCCTGCTTCTGCGGGGAGCGAGTCTGGGCCAAAGTCGATGTGGTAGATGGCTTGGCCTGACTCGATGCGCGCGGTGTTGTAGGCGGACCACCCGACGGGTCGACCACGCAGCGAGTCGCGGCGGCGCTCGGCGAACTCGGCATCGACCTCACTGTCCGCTTCATAGCCAGCGGCATCAATCAGCGATTGATGGACTGCTTCGGCGTGCTCGGTCGGGACGAACAAACGCAGGCCAAGTGTCTGCCCTAGATCACGTCTACAGACGGAGACCAAGGCGTCACCGATCCTCACGACGTGCGTCGTATCGGGCATGGCAATGATGTCATCGGTCGACATGCTGTCCATCGTGTGCGTCGCGACTTTGGCGAGCAGTTGTGCGCTGGCCGGGCCTAGCAATGCGATCGCGGTTCTGCTCTCAGCGATGTTCTCGAGTGTCACGTCTTCGGTAAACAGTCGGCTGTCGAGCAGCTTGATGACCGAGGCGATGTCGAAGCGATCGAGTTCAAGCCAGGTTGAGGCGTCTCCGTGATGGACGTAGCCGTCGGCGAGGACGTGGCCTTCGGCATCGAGGAGGAAGGATCGTTTGGTCTGCCCGCCGGTCATGGCGTTGATGTCTTGGGAGAGCATATTGTGGAGGAAAGGCTTGACGTCGTCGCCAGTGAATTTGATCAGGCCGGTCTGCGGGAGGTGGAGGATCCCGACGTGCCGACGGATCGCGGCGTACTCGGCCTCGAAGGCGCCAAAGCCCTCTGCCAGCACGACCGCTTGGTCGTCAGGTCCGTAGCCGATGAGTTGTCCGCCGAGTTGTTCGAGGTGTTGTTGCATGGTGGTTATCGTAGTTGTCACGGCAGGCCGCGGCGCTTCATGGCCGAGGCGTTACGCTTTATGCCACTCGTGGGGGGACATTTTAGTAAGATACTCCGTTCAACAAGGAGCTCAACATGGCTAAGAAAACCATTGCAGATATCGATGTCACGGGTAAAAAAGTGCTGATGCGTGTGGACTTTAATGTCCCGCTGAAGGACGGCGTGATCACCGATGACCGACGGATCGTTATGGCGTTGCCAACGATTCAGCACGTCCTGGACAACGGCGGGAGCGTCGTCTTGATGGCGCACTTGGGACGCCCCAAGGGTGAGCCGAACCCTGAGTTCAGCCTCAAGCCCGCGGCGGATCGCCTCGGCGAGTTGCTCGGCGAAGGCGTCGTGCAGATGGCGATCGATACCGATGGCGACGACGCACACGCGAAGGCAGATGCGCTTGTCCCCGGGCAGGTGCTTGTTCTTGAGAATGTGCGCTTCAATGCGGGTGAGAAGAAGGGCGACGACGAGAACTACAACCACGCGCTCGGTTCGTTCGGCGACATCTACTGCAACAACGCGTTTGGCACCTGTCACCGTACGGAGGCGTCGATGTATGCGGTGGCTAAGGTTATGAAAGAGGTTGGTAAGCCCGCGGTCGTCGGGTTCTTGGTTGATAAAGAGATCAAGTACCTGACCGAGGTGATCGCGAATCCGGAGCGGCCTTTCGTCGCGATCCTTGGCGGGGCGAAGGTCTCTGACAAAATCAACGTGATTGATAATCTGCTGGGCGTCTGCGACCAGGTTTTGATCGGTGGCGCGATGGCGTACACGTTCTCGCTGGCACAGGGCGGCAGTGTGGGTGACTCGCTGGTCGAGAAGGACAAGGTCGAGTTAGCTAAGGAACTGATCGCGAAGGGCGGGGACAAGCTGGTCCTGCCGGTGGATACGCATTGTGGCGACGGCTTCAATAGCGATTGCAACAAGCAGGTCGTGAAGGCTGGCGAGATCGCGGACGGTTTTGAGGGCCTAGACATCGGCCCCGAGACAGCCAAGCAGTACGCTGAGATCGTGAAGCATGCGAAAACGGTGGTATGGAACGGCCCGATGGGTGTGTTCGAGATGACGCCGTTTGATGCAGGCACCAAGGCGGTGGCTCAGGCCATCGCAGACAGCGAAAGCACGAGTATTATCGGCGGCGGCGATAGCGCAGCGGCGATCGAGCAGCTCGGCTTTGCGGATCAGGTGACCCACGTATCGACCGGTGGCGGGGCGTCGCTCGAGATGCTCGAGGGCAAGTCATTCGCGAGTGTTGATCTGCTGGACGACAAATGAGTTTCTGATGAAGCGCCGCGATTTATCGCGTTTGCGCGACAAGTCGCGGCGCTTGATGTTTTTCAGTGCTACAGTTGTGGCATGAAACGAGCTCTTTACGGTACTGGTCTGGCTGTCTCTTTGTTGTTTGCGCAGGCTGGGGTCGCGCAGACCGGGCCGGGCATGATGCTCGTGCCTTGGTTTGGTGATCATCAGGCGGAGGTGACGGGCGACGCGTTCTTCACGCCGACCGAAGCGAACATCACGGGCGCGGATGTTGATCTGTCGATTTTTGATTCGAGTGGTCGGTACCGCATCAATCCTGATGCGTCGTACAACCCGACGATCGGCTACGAGTTTGTGCAGTACGAGATCGGCGCATCGGACGCGGCCCTGCCTGATAGCCTGACCGATGTGTCCATCGCTTTTGGCGGTAGCTTCGGCAATGTCGACCTCGGCTCATCGCTTGGCGGCGAGTGGCAGATGGGCTACACCGTCGGCCTAGGCTACGCGGGGGTCACCCCCTTTAATGATGGCGACGCTTGGTATGGCAAGGCGGACCTCTTCGCAGTTAAAGTCATCGATCGCGACACACGCTGGCTCGTCGGCATCAACTACGACGGCAACCGCATCTTTTTGCCCGACGCGCCGCTGCCTGCGGTGACGTACTTCGGCCGATGGAATGAGACGTTGACGTATGGTGTCGGCATTCCGTTTAGCAGCCTGACTTGGAAGCCGGACGAGTTCTGGACGCTTGATGTTCGTTCGGTGTTGTTCTTCAACTTCAATGGCACGCTGAGCTATCAAGCGACCGAGGACCTGAAGCTCTTTGCATCGCTGGCCCGTCGTAACGACGCGTTCACACTGCAGAACGCGGGCGACAACCGTCGGCTGCTCTTTACGCAAGACCGCATCGAGCTGGGCCTCACCTATGACCTGAATAACAACGTCGCTCTGACGGTTGCGGGGGGTTACGCGCTCAACCAAGAGTTCGACGTTGGCTACGATTCACGCGATCCGCGTGGCCTGCGGGACCTAGATGATTCGGGTTATATCCGCGGCGGTATCGAGCTGAAGTTTTGAATTTTGACCTCGTTTTGTCATTCAAACGTTGTACGCAGACGGTAGAAACTGCTTTTATTTGTTGTATTTTTGCTTAAACCGCTTTCAGCCGATGTAATGAATCGGTAACTTGTACGTTGGCCTATCGCGTTATCGCTTGGCCTATTCCCCAACGAGATGCCCCGCATGTTCCTGCTCGCACAACTTCAGACCGGCGAAGCCAACTGGTGGTGGTCCACACTGACCAGTGGCCGGGCGATGTGGTTGCTTGGGTTCGCGCTGTTGTGCGTGGTGATTCTGCTATGGCTAGGGCTTCGTCTTCGCGCGGTGTCACAAGAGGTGCGCAAGCTGCCGGTGAAGCAGCGGCTGTCGGACGACTCGGGCGTAGCGATGGTTGAGTTTGTTTTGGTCACGCCTATCCTTTTGACAGTTACGTTGTTGTTGATTCAGACGATGTTGGTCTTCACGGGGTTGTTCTATGTGCAGTACGCCGCGTTTGCCGCGGCACGCAGCGCGATTGTTGTGATCCGTGCGGATATGGAAGATTTTCCGAACGAACTTAGCCCGAGTGGCGAGAAGGCCAGCTACATCGTTGGCTCGGCGATGATCGCGTTGACGCCCGTTTGTGGCCGAGAGAGTAGTTCGGATGACACGATCATTGCGATCGGGCCACAGATGGAAAATGCTTTCTCGGAGATGTATCGCAACCTCGGCGAGCCCGAGCCCGCATGGGTCAACAGCCTCATTGCACAGCGTCTGAATTACGCGATCAACCGCACCGAGGTCGCTGTCGGGAAAGTCATCCCCGGCAACGAGGAGACTATGCGCATCGAGCCGATGACCGAAACCACCGTCTTTTCACCCAAGGAAGCAATCGTGGTGCAAGTTCGCCACGAGTTTGCATTGTCGATCCCGTTAGCCAGCCGAGTGTTTTCGGCTGTGGGCGATTCGGGAACCTATACACCGGCCGGCCGCGACGGCGATAGTCCGGGTCCGCCGGGGCAGTGGACCGCGATCCAATCTATCGCGATCCTGACCAACGAAGGCATCGACCGCCGACTACCCGAAGCCCCCGAAGTGCCCCGGCGATAAGAAATGGTTTTGTGATTCATATGAAGACGATGATGAACAACTCGACGCAGCAGCGAGCTAATCGCAAGCGATTTGCGCGTCGCTCACCCAAGAGCCGAGGCGCGGTGATGGTGCTCGCGCTGCTTGGTGGGTTCATGATCGTCGGGATGATCGGGTACGTCTTTAATACTGGCCGTCACGCGCAGCTCCAGCAGCAGACCCAGTCCGCCGCCGATGCGACGGTGATTTCCGGTGCGGGCTATGTCGCTCGATCGTTTAATACCGTGGCAATGAACAACGTCGAGATCTCTCGGCTGATCGCCGTGGTGCAGATGCTCGACGCGGTGCCGTTGGCCACCGAGTACACGCTGCTCGATGTTCGTGCGACGCTGAATCGCGTTGAGGAACAACTCGGCACAGGCACGGGCGATGCGCTCGGTGACCAGACGCTCAATGAGATCGCAGATGACCTCCGCGAGCAAGAACGGCAGCTCATCGATATGGACGCGTTCTTTAACCAAGGCAGCTATGACGTCCGCGAGATGACGTTCTATGACAGCGAGTTCGGCCGAGGCGAGCTGTGGAAAGCCATGGAGTCGCT
Source organism: Phycisphaeraceae bacterium (assembly GCA_045105055.1). Lineage (GTDB taxonomy): Bacteria > Planctomycetota > Phycisphaerae > Phycisphaerales > Phycisphaeraceae > JAHQVV01. The sequence goes on from JBGCDC010000511.1 coordinate 5,762, forward strand.
GGACGCGATCAGCACCGCCACCATGGAGCAGGTCGGCGAGTTGACTCAGCTCACCGCGATCCAGACCGGCCGACGCAACATGCGTGGCAACGGCGGGGAGACTCTCGCAGCGGTCGCGCCCTTTGACCGGCAGATCACTTGGCAACGCTACGAGTTCGACGACTTCCGCAACCCCGTCGTCCGTGGCCGCCTGCCTAGCTGGGTCGATGACGAGGTGACCAACCGCGGGCCTTACGACACGATCTTTGGTTGGCGTTCGACTCAGCGAGAATCGATCGAGATCCCCAACCCTGACTACAGCCCCAACACCGATCGCGAGCGGGCTGGCTCGCGCTGGTCTGGCGGCACCGGCCGAGGCGGTAACCCCACCATCACCGTTGGCTCGACCCTCACCGGCTACACGACCTATGGCACGTGGCGAGCCATTGGCGACATCCTCCGCAACACCATCGATGCCCCCGAAGTCCTCTACAACAGCCAATTCGTCACACGCGTTAACCGCATGTCCGGCAATAAGCTCAACTACCTCTGGTCCGGATCGGCAAGAACGTGGGTCTTCCTCGACCCCCAGTGGATCACTAACTACGACCAAGCGATGAATATCATCGACGCCGGTACACCCCGCGTCGCATACACCCAGTTCATCCGCATGGACTACGAGCAGCGCTTCATCAACGGCCAGGCCGTCGGCCCGGAAACGATGGTCGATTGGAGCATCCTCCGCCCCCGCGGCGGATGGAGAGATGTCCCAGGCGCAACTAAAACCCGCGACCATGTCTGGGAAGACGACGCCGCTATCGAATGGGAAACCAACCGAGGTGTTGACGATGAAGGCAACCCGATTGTCGACACCAACCGCATCGAATATCGCTGGCTGTATACCTGGGCCGGGATCAACGTCGGCCCGGAAGTCATCATCCGTGACCCCAACAACTTCGCCAGCCGAGCGGACTTGCCCGCGCCCCTAGACTTTGACCACAGCGTGATGCCTCGGCCCGCCGACGACAGTGCAGCGGGCCTTCCCGGCAGCCCGTTTACGTTCCTCGGCTTATCCAAGCAGCCCAACGCCGCGCCGATGTGGGGTCAGCTTTTCAATACCAGTGCTTTCGACGGCCACGTCGGCATCGCGCAGGCCAGCGTCTTCAACAACCACTCGTGGGACCTCTGGACACAGATGTGGCACGCCCAGCTCGAACCCATTCAAGAATACAGCCAGTGGGTCGATCTCATTGATGACCAAATCGAACTAGCTACGGGCTACGAAGACCTCAGCGCCAGCGAGCTACAAGAACTCAACGACTACCTGCGAGCCATCGAACCCCTCGCGCCGCTATTGCTGTCGCACTAAGCCAGATGTTAGGAATTGCTTTGAATCAGCGTAAAAAGACAATGCGATACCGACGGAGCGCACTTGGTGCGGTGATGGCCGAGACCGTACTGGTCTTGCCTTTCATCATGCTGTCGATCATGTTGATCGTCTATCTAGGTTGGAATTTCCGTCGATTAGCGCAGGTGACGAATATGGACCGCTATGCGGTGTGGGAAGCCGCGACCCCCGGTGCGCCAGGCCCCGATGCGCAAGGCCTACCGCAGGACATGCGCAATCCCCAACTCAACGCTGCATTCTTCGGATACAACCGCGACCTCGCTAACGACCTCGACGAATTGCGTGCGACCCAAGGCGTTCGCTATCTCCCCGAGGGGCACCGACAGCTTCGAGACAGCCAATCGGACGAAACGTACTCGTACTTCGATCAGTTCCTCGACCGCAACCCGACAGGCCTACGCCAGCGCTTCTCTGCGACGCACCCTCAGAGTATGAACACGGACCTGCTGGGCCTAAGCGATCTCATCCGCAATGGCGATGGCCACAGCCGACTCAACGGCGACTGGCGCTTCGCTGACGGCATCCGATACAACAGCGAAAGTGAAGCCTGGGAACCCGCCAGCCGACACGTTGTGCCCGGCGAAGCGATGCGTGAAGTCTTCTTTGTCGATCTTGATGATGGCCTAGAACCTTACGACAACAACGGCAACAACCTCGCCGGCGCGATCCGCGATTTCTACCTCGCCTACCCCGGCTACGTCGGCCCCGACATCGGCTCCCGCGACAGCGAATTCCAACGCCGATGGTTTAGGTGAGCTTTCATTGGTATCAAACAAACCGGGGGTGCCACACTGCGTCCCGAAGGGCGCTGTGTGCGAGCCTTTGTTAATTGATCAAAAATAGTTCGCACAAAGTGCCACAGGCGGTTGTCTTTAAGCCATGCGAATAAATAGCTTACGTGTTAGCCAAAATACGAGGACGCTTGCTAATCCGTAGATGCAGGCTCCACTAAGGATTTGCTGCATGGGAACGGCGCCTGTATCCCACCAAAAAATTAGACCAACAAAACAACAAGTGGCGAGGAACACCGTCGATCCGGCAATGAGGTAAGACACGCTGGTTTGAGGGTGTTTTCGAGAGAGAAACGCGTACAGGGTGACGCATACTACGACGGTAATCGTGTAGACAAGTATGAGGCTTGCGGGGTTGAACATTGCGCCGTACGTTTATAAGCAATATCTGTTTACCCAAGCACCAAAAAGCAAGCGAACATCAGTAACCAGACGACGTCGAGGAAGTGCCAGTACATGGCTAGGCCTTTGACTGGGCTGTGGTATTCGTGATCGTATCGGCCGGCGTGGGCTTGTCGGGTGACGACGATGAGGGGGACCAGTCCGCCGACGACGTGCAAGGCGTGGATGACGATGAGCACGAACACGGCGTACTGCAGCGCGGTGCCGCCCTCGGCCGCTTGACCAAGCATCGTGGCGAGCCCGGCACCTTGCGCCAAAAAGAACGGCACGGCCAGCAGCAGCGTCGCGATGAGCGACTGTCTGAACTTACTCTGTCGTTCGTGGACGACGTTGTCCAGCGCACGGTGGATCGTGTAGCTGGAGAGCAGGATCGCGGCGGTGGAGAGCCAGAGCACCAGCGGGACTTCGAGTGTGTGCAGGGGTGGCGCGGTGGCGGGGAAGACCTCGCCGGTGACGGGGTTGACGCGCTCGAACGTGCCGGAGATGCGGACGATGACGTAGGCGAGCATGCCCGCGACAAAAAGGATGGCGAGCATGACAAGGAACAACCACATGCCCAGCGCGTGCGTGCCGGGCGGGACGACGTGTGGCTGCCGCGGCGGCTTGGCCAAGGAGAAAAACGATGCGGGCTTGGTGGGCGTGTCACTCATGGGTGAGCATTCTAGGCGGGGTATCGGCGTTGTATAGCCGCTGGCGGAAGCCCGTCGGCCTGGATGAACGAGCGTGACCGATCACAAATGCTTTTGTACCGCAGGCCGACGGGCTTCCGCCAGCGGCTATGGACTCAGTCGTTCTAGAACGACCTCGCGGAAGCGCTCGACTGGCGCGGTTTCGTTGGTCCAGAGCTTGAACTGGGCAGCGGCTTGGCGGACGAACATCTCTATGCCCGAAACGGTGATGCAGCCCGCGGCCTTGGCTTCACGGAGGAGGCGGGTTTCGACGGGGTTGTAGATGGTGTCGAAGACGAGGCGCGGGTGGTGGGTGGTGGGTGGTTGGTGTTGGGTGAAGTCGAACGGCGTCGCGTCGACGTTGGGGTGCATGCCGATGGGGGTGCAGTTGATGAGGATGTCGAAGTCGGCGGATTGGATCTCGTCGAGCGTTGCGGAGTGGGCGTTGAAGGTGTGCGCCAGGGCGTTGGCCTTGTCGAGCGTGCGGTTGTAGACGGTGACGGCTGAGCCGTAGTGTGCGAAGCCCGCGACGACGGCCCGCGCGGCGCCGCCCGCGCCGAGTACGGCGATGCGTTTGTCTTTGAGCTGTTCGCGATCGATACCCATAGCGTCGCAGACCGAGTCCAGTGCGGCGGCGTAGTCGGTGTTACTTGCGTAGAGCGACCCGTCATCGCGGACGTTGAGGGTGTTGGCTGCGCCGATCTTTGCGGTAAGCGGTTCGATGTCGCCGCCCATTTCTTTAACGAATCGAAGGAGATTGTGCTTATGCGGGATCGTGACGGATGCGCCACGGAAGTCGAGGCCCGGCGTGTCGAGGAGGCTGGCGACGGTGGCTTTGAAGGGTTCGTACTCAGCGGCGATGCGCATGGGTAGATAGACGCCGTTGTAGTTGACCTCGTCGAACCCGGCGTTGTGGATGGCGGGTGACATGGAGTGTCCAACGGGGTCGCCGATGACGCCGAAGAGCTGTGTGTCGGCGTTGAGTTGGTCCCAGCGATAGAGCGTTTTGAGCTGGGCGATGGTGGGTTGGCCCGGCGCGGTGCCGTGCTCATCATCGATGGCTGCGAAGGTGAGCAGGGCGCCGAACTTTTTGGCGAGGACGCGGGACATTAGGCCGAGCTCGCCCATGCATAGTGCGATGGTGGGCTTGTGTCGGTCGCGGATGATCTCGAAGGCTTCGAGGTTGTCGCGGAGTGATCGCGCGTACCAAGCGAGCTTGACGACTCGACAGCTCCCATAGTCGGCCATAGATTTGATGCGGCGGATGAGATCGTGTGGGCGGGTGTCGAAGTCGTGGGACGAGAGGATGAGCCCGGTGTCGGTGGGGCGGGGCTGGTCTTCGTGATCGACGACTAGCATGACTTTTTGCCGCAGGTTAGCCGAGCGGTCATAGGTGGCCAGTTCGATGTCGAAGTAGGCGGGGCCTGTGCAGGTGGTGCCGAGGTATTCGATGAGGGCGATGCGGTGCATGTTGTCGCCGTCGTACTCGCCGCCTTCCCAATCGGGCCGAATGGTCACGATGGTGGGCAGTGGGCAGTCGTTGACAAGTTGGGCGGCTGCAATGCGGTCGTCGGTGAATCGGTCGAGGCGCAGCTCGACGAGGTCGGCCCCGGCTAGCTGCGCGGCGTGCGCGTCGGCGAGTGCCTGCTCGGCGGAATCAACCATGATAGGGACACAGAGCTTAGTCATTGGGGCGATAGCGTAGTGGATGGCCGGGCTTGGTACACTTTTAGCAGACCCAAGGAGCCTCGATATGCCGACGACAGATAGCAAAGGACGTATCCAACTCACGCCGAGGGATGCGATTAAAGCGGGCTGGCGCTCGTGGATCGGTCTTTTAGCGATCGCTGGTGGGGCGATGATCGTGGTTTTAGCGACCCAGCCAATGTCGGGCACCGGGGAGGCTGGCGGGATGTCGCTGGCGGGCTCGGTGCTGATCGGTGTGTCGATCGCGTGGTTGGTGCTGCTGGGTGCAGTGGTTTTGCTGCTGCGTAGTTATTGTTTCCGCGCGGTGTGGGACGGTCGGCCCGTCGAGCCGGGAAGTTATTTGAAAGGGATGTATCAGGTCTGGGGTGTTTTTGTGCTCGGTGGTCTGTTGGGTTTATTGGGCGCTTTATTGATGGGCTCGATGATGCCTGGGGTGCTTGTCGCGCTGGTTGCGGTGTTGGCGCTTGTGTTTTCACGGCCAGATGGGCGTGCACTTGGGGTGTGAACGGTGTGCGTTCGCAACATAAATGAACTGATAGATGTGGGACTGTCGATGGGGGTGATGTTGATTATCGACCTTGTTCTGCAACCGATTCTCATCAAGGGGTGGTTCAATCATTTTGTCGTTTTGGCCGCTTTGTCATTGAGCGCAAGACTAGTTATGTTGTATCGCTCGACCCGAGTTGTTTGACGGGATTCCGAAACACCGGCCCAAGGCACGATCCGCCACAAGGCCAACAGAGACGAGCACTTTGTCTTACGAACAAACCGATCAGTTTGTATTCCCCAAGTGGGCCAATTACCTGTTGCCACTCCTCGTGTTGTCGGTCCTCGCCGGCGCAGCGGTCGTGCCACCTTTGGCGATCTATGGCGGCTCGGCGGAAACGCTTAACGTTGGCTACCAGCCCGACCAGCCCGTGCCCTACAGCCACGCGACACACGTCGGCAAGCTCGGCATGGATTGCCGTACTTGTCACAACACCGTGCAAGACGCGGCCTTCGCTGCGATCCCACCGACGCAAACCTGCGTCAGTTGCCACGCGCCTGGCACCGACCCCAAGGGCTTGCCCACCAGCATGCCCGGTGCCCACCAGAACTCGATCAACCTCATGCCCGTCTGGGAAAGCTACTTCACCGGCGAGCCGATCAAATGGGTCAAGGTCCACGATATTGCGGACTACGCTTACTTCAACCACGCTGCACACGTGAACAAAGGCGTCGGCTGCGTGAGCTGTCACGGCCGAGTCGACAAGATGGGCGGCGCGAACACGCAAGACCCGATCGCAGGTGTCTACCAAGTGCAGAACCTCTCGATGGGTTGGTGTTTGGAATGTCACCGCGAGCCAGAGCTGCACCTGCGTCCGCTGGACAAGATCACGAATATGGATTGGTCGCCTCTGGATAACGAGCGCGTGAAGCAGGCAATCGCGGCGGGCGACGTGGAAGAAAATGACGAGCGGGGTGCACAGCTTTGGCTGGGCACGAAGCTCAAAGAAGAGTACGAGATCAACAACCCGGCGTACATGCAGTCGTGCTCGACGTGCCACCGGTAAACGAACTACTTAAGAACGAGGCAATTGCCGACGTGTCGACTATAGAAGATCACATCACTGGACAGGCTTACTGGCGATCGCTCGAAGAGCAGGCCAATGCGCCCGAGTTGCTCGAGCAATTGAGCGACGAGTTCTCGGGTTACGACCCTGAAGAGATTCAGTCGGTCTCCCGCCGCTCATTCCTCAAGCTCGCTGGCGCTTCGCTGGCGCTAGCCGGTCTGACGCTGTCGGGCTGCCGACGTTGGCCTAAGGAAGAGTTGGCTCCGTTTGCTGCGCGTCCTGAGGACTTGATCCCGGGTGTGCCCAACTATTTTGCATCGATGACTGAGCGTGGCGGCGTCGCCCACCCGATGCTCGTGGCCAGCTTCGACGGTCGGCCGATCAAAGTGGAAAGCCACCCCAAGGCCGGTTACGCAACGGATATCTACGATCAAGCTTCGATCCTTCAGCAGTACGACCCGGAGCGTCTGCGTGATGTTTTGATCGGTAAAGGCGAGAGCCGAAGCCGAAGCTCGTGGACTAGTTTTGAGAGCAAGCTGAACAAGCTCGTCGAGGCGGCGAAGGCCGATGGCGGGGCGAAGTTTGCTGTGCTTTCTGAGCCGACGAGCTCGCCGACCGCATTGCGTCTCAAAGCAAAATTCAAAGCCGCGATGCCAAACGCCTCGTGGGTCACCTACGAAGCGCTCGGCCAAGACAACGCGATCGCGGGCAGCAAGCTCGCGTTTGATGGCAAGGCTGTGCGTACGCAATACGACGTTGCCAAAGCCAAGGTCATTGCCTGCTTTGACTGTGACTTCCTCAGCAACCACCCGAGCGCGACGAAGAACGCCAAGGGCTGGGCGATGGGTCGTAAGTCGGCGGACGACAAAAACAACCCCTCGATGAACCGGATGTACGTCGTCGAGTCAGGGATGACCGTGACGGGCAGTGCGGCGGATGAGCGTCTGCCGATCAAGCCGTCGCGTGTGGCGGCTCTCCTGACCTATGTCGGCTTCCTGCTCGGTGTGTCTGCCAGTACTGGCAAAATCTCTATCAACGCAAGCGAAAAAGCCTTTGGCGATAAGCTGGCCAAGGACCTTAAGGCAAGCGGCAGCAGCAGCATCGTCGTGGCCGGCCCGAATCAGCCCGCCGATGTCCACGCCTATGTCCACGCAATCAACAAAAAATTAGGCACGCTCGACGTTACGACGACGTACAGCGACGAGCCGACGTCCGACGGCAGCGATATCACGCTATCGAAGCTTGTCGAGAAGATGAACGCTGAAGGCGGCATCGAAACCCTGCTGATCCTCGGCGGCAACCCGGTCTTTGATGCACCGGCCGACCTCAAGTTCAGCGACGCGCTGGGCAAGGTCAAGAACGCGATCAAGCTCGGCCTATACCGTGATGAAACTGCGGCGGCCTGCGAGTGGGCGTTGCCTGCCGCGACGAGCTTTGAGTCGTGGGGCGATGGTCGTTGGTACGACGGCACCGTCGCTGTGCAGCAGCCTCTGATCCTGCCTTTGTTCAACGGCCGAAGCGCGATTGAACTGTTGGCAAGCGTGCTCAGCGATAAGTCGCTCAAGCAGCCTGCCGGTTACGACCTCGTCCGTGATACTTTCAAAGAACAGAGCCTGCTTGCGGGCGCGAAGTTCGCGGATCACCTGGTTGATAAGGGTTATGCGTCCGAGCTAAAGGGCTTTGAAAAAGACTGGCGCCGCGCGGTACACATGGGCTTTGTGCCCGGTAGTGCGTTGAAGAAGGTCTATGTCGATGCGTCCAACGTCGTTTTGCCTGGGTTGAAAGACTCGGCAGAGACCGAAGTCGTCTTCGCTCCATCCGCAGTCTACGACGGCCGATTCGCGAATAGCCCGTGGCTGCAAGAGTGCCCGGACCCGATCACGAAAGTGACGTGGGATAACCCGTTGCTGCTGAGCGTGCCGGACATGAAGAAGGCCGGCTTGATCAACGGCGATAAGATCGAGATCACTGTCGGCGGCGCGACTGTCGAGGCGATGGTCTTTGGTCAGCCCGGACAAGCGGTCGGTACTGTCATCGCACACGTCGGCAACGGTCGAAACCAGCAGGCGGGCAGTGTCGGTCAAGACGTCGGTTTTGATCTATACCCCCTGCGGCAATCCACAGGCATGGGCTTCGCGAAGGCAACCGTCACCGGCAAGACCGGCTCGGATTACCTCGCCTACACCTCGGTCCACCACCTTGTTGATGGCCTCTCGCCTGAGGTTGACGACACGTCCAAGTGGGCACTCGAAAAACGCGCGGGCAAGCTCGGCAAGTCCGGCACCAAAGGCAACGTCATCAAGGAAGGGTCTTTCAAGGATTACAAGAAAGACTACTCCAAGGTCATGGGCCATCCGCACGGCGACCTGTCGCTGCAACTCTACGAATCCCCGTCTGTTTTCCCGGATGGATCGTTTGATCGTAAGCATCCCGATGGGCCAGAGGCTTTTAACGAGCCGCATGCCTGGGGCATGACGATCGACTTGTCCTCGTGCATCGGCTGTAATGCCTGCGTCGTTGCCTGCCAAGCAGAAAACAACATCCCCACCGTCGGTAAGAAGCAGGTCTGGCGATCGCGCGAGATGCACTGGCTGCGGACGGATACGTACTTCAAGGGTGACCCCGACAAGCCCGAAGAGGTTCAGGTTGTTCACCAGCCGATCGCTTGTGT
>JBGCDC010000512.1:0-1904 GCA_045105055.1 Phycisphaeraceae bacterium
AGGCGGGCAAGTATCGCATCACGCCGATGCGCTGGCCGGAGTACGTGAACAAAGTCGCAGGTTGTACTTCAGCATCGGTCAATGTTTCGTCAGATAATGAAGGGGTCGGTAGCGCTTGGACGACCGAGCCTACACAGCGTGTTGGTTCGACAACCATGGATTTAGCCGCGGGCCCAGCCGAACTCGAAGCCATACTCACACGCGAAGATGGTAAGACCTTCGGCGCGTACTACGTTAAGGTTGAATACCTTGGCGAAGAAGAGGAATCGCCATAAACGCAACGATTCGCAGTGAAACCCAGCCCCCATCGCAAGATGGGGGTTCGAGCACCAGAGAACTTCAGCCCCCGCCTTGCAGCGGGGGCTAACAAAGAATTCAATCAAGCAACAAGGAGATTTCTATGTCTAACCCCATCTTCCATCCCACCCGCCGACAGGTCCTCGCGGGTCTAACCGCGACTGCGGCGCTTGGCCCGACCATGCTTACCGGGCGATCATGGGCCCAGGCACAAGCCAACGAACAAATGGGTGCGGTGTTGATCGGTGCCGGCAAGCGCGGTGCCGATCGCATGCTTAATCAATTCCTCAAGCACCCGAAGATGAAGCTGCTCGCGATTGCCGAGGTCGACACGGATCGGCGCGAGCACTACGTTGCGCGGGCCAACAAGCACTACGGCGGCAACGTCTGCGTCGGCGTCAACGACTACCGCGAGTTGCTTGATCGCAAGGACCTTGATGTCGCTCTGATCTTCACACCCGATCACTGGCATACGATCCCAGCGATGCACGCGATGGCCAAGGGTATGCATGTCTACGCGGAGAAGCCTTTGACGCTGAACCTGCGTGAGAGCCAGCAGATCATCGCGGCGCAGAAGAAATCAGGCGTGACGTTCCAGACCGGTAGCCAACAGCGCAGCGAGTTTGGCAACAAGAAATACGGTGCTTACTTTCCGCTTGCCTGCGAGTATGTCATGAATGGTCGACTGGGCAAGTGCGAGTTGGCGGTTTGTGGCTCGGGTGATCCTGCGGTGCCTTGCGACCTGCCGACGGAAGAAGTGCCCAAGGGATTGGACTGGGACCTTTGGCAAGGACCGGCCCCGGAGCGCGGCTACAACCCAACGCTCTCGCCGCGCGGCGTGCATAAGCACTTCCCGATGTTCCGCAAGTACGAGGAGTACGCCGGCGGCATCCTTGCGGATTTCGGCGGTCATATGTTCGATATCGCTCAATGGGCCTTCGGCAAGGATCGCGAGAGCCCGGTTAAGATCGTCCCGCCTAAGGATGGTTCGACGACTGGCGCGAAGATGATCTATGCCGATGGTAAAACGATCGTGCACAAGAACGCCAAGCCCTTTGATGTCCAGTTCGTCGGCGAGAAGGGGACCATCACCGTCGGCCGAGGCGGGATCAAGTCCGAGCCCGCGTCGATCCTTGAGGCGCCGATCACAGATAGCGATACCCGCCTACCTCGCAACAACGGCCACCTAAACAACTTCGTCGACTGTATCGGCACGAAGAAGCAGCCGATCTGCGATGTCGAGGTCGGTGCCCGGACCGCGGCGCTGTGCCATCTGGCGAATATCAGCTACGACGTGAAGGAAGAGCTGGCCTTCGACGGCGAGAAGTGGCAGTTCGAGGGCTCCGAGGCGGCGAATGCGAAGCTCGACTACGCTGAGCGGCGTAAGGGTTTCGAGCTGCCATCGCTCGATTAACGGCCCTTAACGGCCAAAAATGCATAAAACGTACGCTGCCCCGACAGGACATACCCCGGTTGGGGTATTTTTTGTGGATCATCCAAAAGATTTACTCTTTAGCGGGTACTTCAATATTAGAGACGCCTGTTTCGCCTCCCCATTCGGATGGTTTATATGGCAGACCACAAGCTGACACACCAACAAGTTCGGC
>JBGCDC010000513.1:0-2554 GCA_045105055.1 Phycisphaeraceae bacterium
ACGCCAAGGGCATCAAGGCCAAGCCCGTCGGTGTAAGGACGCCGCCCCGTGGCGACCAGAACAACGTCAGCGTCCGCTGTGTGCTCAGTGTCGTCGCTGCACATCCCTCGCCCCACAATAAAGGTGTGCTCAAGTGGCGGCCCGCCACACATCTGCTCTGCTCGTCGGGGACTTAGCCCCTCACGAGGCAAACCGATCGCATCACCAATGGCGGTGCCGAGGACGCATCCCAAAATTTGGTCTCTTCGTTTCACCATCAAATCTCAAAGTTAAATCCCTTGCGGGTTAGTTTGTCGTATTTCTTTTTGTCGAAGCGGTATAGCTTTGCGGCTCGGTGAGAGACGTCTTTCTCGATTTCGTTCAGCTCAACCAAGATGTCCATACTGAGGATCTTCTTGCGGAAGTTGCGCTTGTCTAGCTCGCGGTCGAGGACGATTTCGTAGAGCCGTTGCAAGTCACGCAGCGGAAACTTGTTGGGCAGTAGCTCAAAACCGATCGGCTGGTAGCGGACCTTGCCGCGAAGGCGTTCGAGTGCGGTGTCGACGATCTTCTCGTGATCAAACGCTAAGTCTGGCAGCTCGTCGATCGTGAACCAAGCGGCGTTGCGGGCGTCGGTACTGGCTTTGACGTCGTGGCCTTGGAGATTGACTAGGGCGTAGTACGCGACGGTCACGACGCGCTCACGTGGGTCACGGCGGATGCCGCCGAAGGTGTAGAGCTGCTCCAAGTAAATATCACGCAGCCCGGTCTCTTCCTGAAGCTCACGGCGGGCGGCTTCGTCCAATGCTTCATCAACACGGACGAAGCCCCCCGGAATCGCCCACCGCCCTTCAAAGGGGGCGATGTCACGTTCAATCAGCATGACCTGTAAGCCATCCTCATCCAAAGCGAAGACGACGATGTCAACGGTCAGTGCAGGTCGATCAAATTCGTATGTGTAGGTCATGATGATACCTTCGTGTTGTTTACACACCTAGTATCGTGTCTTATCGACACTATGTCAAGTACCTATAGGATTGACTGTAGATTTTCGCAAATTAGATGTATTTTCAGTATCTCAGGGCTGATCGCGGGAGGTGTTCAACTCACGCAGTTCACGCCGAAAGCCGCCGGAGAGGATGGGAAACCGGCACCAGGTCTTAGGGTCTAAGTTCTTATCGTCCACGTGGAAGCTGGGCGCGAAACGCTCTCGCTTCCATTGGTTGCGAGACCATAGCGTGAAGAACCGCTCAATCCAAATGGGTATGCTTTCGGCCAATTGCGGGAACTGCGCCTGCATACTGCCGAGCACTTCGGCGGGTGAACGCTTCAGGCCGATTGCTTCATGCTCGATCGTATCGAGGATGTCATAAGGCATCAGGTCGTCTTCATCCGTTTGATTTTGATCCTGTGGGCGAAGCTCCGCTGTGGGCGTGAGCTGGTTCACAACCGCCACTGCATCGATTGGGCCTAGACCGATCGGACCCGTTCTTTCCAACCAAACGAGCCAACGCCGAAGGAAGGCCTTGTCGATCCCAGCAATGGGGCTGAGTCCGCCGCAGGTGTCGCCATCCATCGTCGTGTATCCAACGGCGGCCTCGGAGCGGTTGCTTGTCGCGAGCAGTAGCTTGTTCTCAAGGTTGGCAAACATCCAGATGCCAGGCGCGCGGACACGGGCTTGGATATTTTGAAGCGCGATGTCATCTTGTCTCCAATCGAGGGGTCGGCCGATCGCCTGTTCGATCATGCGGGTGTATTGCGTATTGATGTCATCGATATCTAATTCATGATGCTTTGCTCCAATCGCTTCAGCGACGATGCGTGCTGCATCCCGCGTGGCCTGCGAGCTGTTGCCTGTTCCCTGGTAAGCCGTCGTAAGCAACTGACACATTAATGCATCAGGAGCCTTGGTCGCTCCGTCTGTGACGCCAATTCGCTTGGCGACATCATCGAATGCCGAGTCCTGTAAAGCCAGATCCACCATCAATCGAACAAGACAGACAACTGCGGTCGAGTCTGCCCCGCCACTGAGCGACACAACGAATCCCGCGGATCGGCTCTTACGCATGTAATCAAATAAACCTAATGCAATCGCTCGGGTGAACTCTTCCTCCTGATGGTTCGGTGCCAGTTCCCACTCGGCCTGATCAGGCTCTTGCACAACAGGTGGCACACTCCCTGGGCTGGGAATAGACCAGGCCACCTCGACCACGCCTCGGTCAACATCCGGCGACAGTACTCGGCTCGCGAGTTGTGCACGCTGCGTCCTCGTGGTGTCCAGATCAATCATCGCGTCGGTGAGTACGTAGGGTGCAAAGCTGAGGCGTGGGCCTCGTTCGATTAGTTGCCCCGCACTTCCGATCATGCAGCCGCCGTCGTAGATCGCTCGCCCCGCCTCATTGCCCAGCAGGTTGGCGTAGAGGTAGGTGACGCCAAAAGCACGAGACCCGTCGACGACCAGCCGCTCGCGCACCGCATGCTTGCCGAACGCGAAGTGACTCGCACTGGGATTCAAAACCACATCGACCGAACGATCAGCCAACGCAGAACCGGGCCTTCGGGCAGCCCATGCATC
>JBGCDC010000514.1:0-3628 GCA_045105055.1 Phycisphaeraceae bacterium
ATTGACCGGACTGTTTGCCGTAACACTGCTTTTACTACTTTCGCCGATCGCGCAGGCGGAGTTAAAAGTCGCCAACGTCTTTAGCGACCATATGGTGCTGCAGCAGGAGATGCCGATCCGCGTGTGGGGCTGGGCGAAGCCTGGCAGCACGGTGGTGGTCGGGTTAAGCGATCTCAGGGTTGCCGATGCAACATCGCTCAAAGCTGGCGACGACGGCAAGTGGTTCGTCGAGCTCAAACCACGCAAGGCCGAAGGCAAAACCCTAAAACTCCAAGTCACCAGCGGCGACGAGACGGTCGAGTTCAAAGACATCCTCATGGGCGAAGTCTGGATCTGCTCAGGCCAGTCCAACATGGAGTGGTCGGTCGCTCGCTCTGCGAATCCCAAGGAAGAGATCGCCGCGGCGAACTACCCGATGATCCGGATGTTCAACGTGCCCGCACACGTCAAACAGAACACACCACAAAAAGACGCACAAGCCGCGAAGTGGCAAATCTGCACACCCCAGACCGTCGCGGGCTTTAGTGCCTGTGGCTACTACTTCGGCCGAGCGCTGAACAAAGAACTCAACGTGCCCATCGGCCTGGTCGGCACGAACTGGGGCGGGACCCGCATCGAGCCTTGGACCCCGCCGGTCGGTTTCGCAAAGGTGCCTCAGCTCAAAAACATCAGTAACGCAGTCGCGTCGCTAGACCCCACCTCCGAAAAGGGCAAGGCAGCTCGCGCTCAGTACATGACCCGCGTCCAAGCATGGACCGCCCAGGCTGAGAAGAACCTAGCCGCAGGCAAAGAAATCGGCAGTGCCCCACAACTCGCCATCAACCCGCCCGGCGGCGCGACGCAGATCTACAACGGCATGGTCGCCGGCCTCACCCCGCTCAGCGCACGCGGCGTCATCTGGTACCAAGGCGAGTCCAACGCAGGCGACGGCCTAAAGTACAACTACATGAAAGAAGCACTCGTCAAAGGTTGGCGAGAAACCTTCCAAAACGAAGACCTGTCGTTCTACTGGGTCGGCCTCGCTGGCTTTGGTCGCGGCCAAACCAATCAGCCCGCCGGCGGCGGCTGGGGCCCGGTCCGTGAAGGCCAACGCCGAGCACTCCGCATCCCCAACACCGGCATGGCCGTCACCACCGACATCGGACACGTCTCCGACATCCACCCCAAGAACAAGCAAGACATCGGTCAACGACTCGCACTCTGGGCACTTGCCAAAAACTACGGCAAAGACGTCACCTGCTCAGGCCCGATGTATAAGTCACACGAAGTCAAAGGCAACACCGTCGTCGTCCATTTCGACCACGTCGGCAGCGGACTGATGAGTGCAACCAAAGGCGGCACGCACCTGATGGACCCGGTCAAGGCAACCCCAGGCAAGGCACTTGAGTCGTTCTCGATCCGTGATGACAAAGGTGCTTGGCACTGGGCGACCGCGACGATCGCTGGCGACACCGTCGTCCTCAAGAGCGACAAGGTCGCCAAGCCCACGGCTGTGCGTTACGCGTATGACTCGATGCCGAAGGTGAACTTCTATAACAAGGAAGGCCTGCCCGCAGTGCCTTTCACAACCGTGGACTGATCGATGCCGAAAGCGATAATTTCTTCGATGAAGCTGTTTTACGCCGCGTTGCTGCTGCTTTGCCTGCAAGGCTGCACGGGCAACAAGCATGTTGCGGGTAGTCAGGCTGGCCCGCCGAACATCATCGTCATCATGGTCGACGACATGGGCTGGGCGGACCTAGCTTGCTACGGCAACACGATCGCCCAGACCCCGGCGCTGGACCGCTTTGCCAAGCAAGGCATGCTCTTCACCGATGCATACGCTGCCTCGCCGGTCTGTTCGCCGACACGCGCCGCGATGATGACCGGCATGTCGCCCGCACGGCTGCATCTGACGAACCACGCGGGTGGTCATCCGCCGGGCTTTGCGCCCAAGGGTAAGACGCTCGCTGAGGCGCCGATGGTTTACAACCTCGCGCTGTCGCACACAACGATTGCCGAGCGCTTGCGCGACGCGGGCTACAGCACCGCGCACATCGGCAAGTGGCACCTCTCCAGCACCCGACACAGCCGCGACAAGTCCCTCAAGCAAGAACAGCTCTACCCCGAGCATCAAGGCTTCGACATCAACATCGGCGGCTTCTCCAGCGGCGGACCGCCAAGCTTTTTCTCACCCTACAAAAACCCGCGCCTCGCCGACGGCCCAGACGGCGAGTACCTCCCCGCGCGACTCACCGACGAAGCCATCGCCTACATCAATCAGGACCATGACAAGCCGTTCTTCATCAACTGGTGGCCCTACTCGGTGCACTGGCCGATGCAAGCACCCAAGCACCTGATCGACAAGTACCGCAAGCAGATGCCCGATGCACCTGAGAACCTTGTGATCTACCAAGCGATGATCGAAGGCTTCGATATCGAGATCGGCCGCTTCTTCGACGCACTCGACGAAGCGGGCCTAAGCGAAGACACACTGATCCTCTTCACCTCCGACAACGGCAGCCTGTACAGCAACGCCCCGCTTCGCTCGCTCAAGGGGCATCTGTACGAAGGCGGCATCCGCGTGCCGATGATGGCGCGATGGACCGGCGTGATCGAGCCCGGCTCGCGGAGTGATGTGCCGGTGATCAGCACCGACTACGTGCCGACGATCATGCAAATCGCGGGGCTAACCCCCATCAGCGACCACCCCGTCGATGGCAAAAGCCTCGTCCCGCTGCTCACACAGATAGGCGATTTTCAGCGCGACGCGATCTACTTCCACTACCCCAACTACGCGTTCCACCACAAGAACCGCCTAGGCAGTGCGATCCGTAAAGGCGACTACAAGCTCATCCATTTTTATGATGATGACTCGGTCGAGCTCTACAACCTCGCCAATGACCTGAGCGAGAAAAACGACCTCGCCAAGCAGATGCCCGAGCTTACAACAGAGCTCCGCAAACAGCTCGATGCTTGGCTAAAGCAAAACGGCGCGAAGTATCCGAGCCCCGTACAAGCCAAGTCGTCTAACTAAAGACCGAAAACAAACACGCTAGCGGGGCGGGCTTAATTGTCCGCCCCGCTTTTTGTTTAGGCCGATACTGTTCAAGCGACACACCCCTAGGCCCGCTTGAACCCCATGCAAAATAATCACACCCACACCTTCCTGCACGACCCCGAACAAAACACGCAGGATGCACGCCATCGCGAATGGCTGCTGACCAACGGCGCAGGCGGATTCGCGATGGGCACCGCGCTCGGCGTCAACACCCGCCGATACCACGGCCTACTCGTCGCCGCTTCCCAGCCCCCCGTCGGACGCGTCGTCGTCCTTAACCAACTCTTCGAACAACTCGACCTGACACGCGACGGCAAAACCCACACCCTCGAGTTCGGCGGCTGCCTCTTCAACGACCACGGCAACCACCTCATCGCGCCAGACTGCACCGGTATGCTCAAGCGCTTCGACCGCGGGCTCGATGCGGTCTGGTCCTATCAATGGGGCGAGCTAACCTTCACCCGCCGCCTCGTGCTCCACGTCGACGAGCCAAGCTGCATCGTGAACTACGATCTCACCGCCCTCGGTGCGGTCGGCTCATCCGCGACGCTGCGTATCCGTCCGATGATCACGCTACGCGATTTCCAT
>JBGCDC010000515.1:0-2740 GCA_045105055.1 Phycisphaeraceae bacterium
CCAAGTGATTCGCTACAGACCATCGCTCCGAAGTTTGATATGGGTGGCAAGGTCGCGGTCGATGTCGCGATCTATCGCCCCTTCGGCGAGGACAAGGACTACTCCGTCACCGCGACCGTCGATGCCACGGGCCTGAGCCTACTCTTCCGCGAGTTCGCTTACCCCGTCACCGCAGACTCGGGCAAGGTCGTCATCGGCGGCGACTTCGTCGAGTTGCACGGCCTTAACCTCAGCTCACCGACCGGCGGCGGCCTAACGCTCAATGGCTCGGCTAACCGCGCCGCCGACGGTACCTACCACCCCAACGTCGCCATCTCCAACGCCGTAATACCGATCGATGCGTTGATGCTCAGCGCGCTGGGCGACGAGGCCGAGCAGTTACTGATTGACCTTGGTGTCTCGGGTTTGGCGACGGTCAAGGGCGAGGTGTTCCAAAACGATGGCATGGACGAGCCTGACCTTAAGCTCGATATCGCGCTGACCGGCGGACGGGCGACACCCCATGCGGGGCGAGTCGTTGTGGACGACATCACCGGCACGTTCAAGCTCTCCGCCGGCGATCTCAAAGACCTAACCCTGACCGGAAACTACGGCGACACCGCGATCAAAATCAATGGCGATGTCGATTGGTCCGGCCCGGATGACAGCACGACTGCCGACCTCACGTTCATCTGTAACAACGTCACGCTAAGCGATCAACTAATCGATGTGCTCCCGCCGAACAGCGAGCTTCGTGGGCAGCTCACCGAGTTGTTTGAAAAGTACGAACCCAAGGGCAACCTCGACGCGGTGCTCAACTGGAAGCCGATGCCCGGCGATACACCCGATGGGTTCGACGCGACGCTCAAGCCCAAAGCCCTCGCGCTCAACCTGCTCGGCGGACGCATGAGCTATACCGACATGGCCGGCGACGTCACCGTCTATACCAACCTAATGCAGCTCAACGATCTCGCCGGCTCATTCAGCGATCCCGATGGCGCAACCGGGCGACTCCAAGCCTCCGGCGATATCGGATTCGACGACGAGCCACGCATCGGACTCAAGTTCTCTGGTCACTCTAGCGCCATTGGACAGACCGCTCGGCTGCTACTCCCCGATAAGGCAGGCGGGGTAATGGACGCGATCAAGTACGAAGGTGCGCTAAAGCTCAACAAGGCTGAGCTCATCATGACCAAGACCGGCGGCGAACAGCAAACCACCCGATTTGTCGGCTCGTTCGATCTGCCCGACAGCAACATGGTCCTCGGTGGCTTGGATCTAACCGAGTTCAAAGGCAAGCTAGAAGTCGATGTCAACGACGAGCCCGGCGACGAGGTGCCCACGATGGCATACATACTCAAGGCCGACCGCTTTCTTGCGAAAGATCGCGTAATCAAAAACTTCCGCATCACCGCGGACAACAAAAGCGAGCCCGCCGCTCTGCGCACCGGGCGCGGCACTGGCTCGATCTATGGCGGCACGCTTGTCGTTGAGGCCTCAGCCGACCTCAATAGCGACGGTGGGGCACGACTTAATGCATCGATCCACGACGCCGAGTTCGCGCCGCTACTCAAGCCCGACGCGCCCTGGCGTGAGCAAGCCAACCCCGCGCTGATCGAGCGCGACCTCAAGTCCGGCCTGCTCAGCGCGTCGCTCTTGCTCGATACCAGCTACGACAAAGACGGCGAGCGCTACGGCCGAGGCAGCATCCAGTTCCGCGATGCCGAGCTGCTTGCTGAGAACCCCGTTGGCTTGTTCCTTGTGCAAGCAATGAACCTGAACCTGCCCGATCGGCGCGGCTTTGACCGCGGCGCCGCGGAGTTCGACATCGCGGGCAACCGTATCGTCTTTAACGAGTTGTGGACCGAGACCCGTGGCAAGTCGATCAAGCTCGCCAACTACCCCGTCTTCACCCAAGGCCTACGCATCGCCGGCTCAGGCATCGTCACCTACCCCAAAGCCGAGCTCGATTTGCGTTTACAAACCGAGATCACTGGCACCGCCGAGGGCATCCCCTTCAGCGACCTGATCAAAGTCTTCCGCAACGAACTCATCGGCATCCGCATCAAAGGCACCCTCGAAGAACCCAAGGTCAACTACAAAGTCCTACGCGACACCCGCAGCGCATGGGAGCAGTTGCTAAGGCCCGAAGAGCAAGAAGACTGACAGGTAGGACAGGCATTCCTGCCGGTCGGTCGGCGCAGCCGAATGTTCGGGCGACACACTACGGCTCACAAACTAACCGCAGCCCTGTGTAATAGAAATCTAAGTACCAGAATCGGCTTGCGGGTACTTGTGGGTAAGTTTCATTCCAGATTTCTTGGTCCTCGACGGCACGCCAATCATTCGTAAAGTCTTTGGCTTTGAGCCCGAAGTGCCCGCCGCGTACCCATCGCTCTTTCTCGGTTGGCTCGACCCATTCGGTTGCGTTACCTAATAGGTTTAGCAGTCCGAGTCGGTTGGGTGTTCCCTCATCGACTCGACGGGGCTGAGGGTAGAACCATCGTTCGCCCAAATCGGCGTTGTCGTCAAATAAGCCTTGTGAAAGCAGTGTTTCGCGCTCCTTGGGGACACCTCCGCTCAGTTCTAACACATACATCCACTCTTCATCAGTGGGTAGGCGATACGTTTTGCCGGTTTCTTCGCTTAGCCAATCGCAATAGGCTTGTGCAGTGAGCCAAGACATCCCTATGGCCGGGATGTCTAGCCAGTCGGGGCGATCTCGCGCGACGCCCAAGGCAATATGGTCGCCGTACATGGG
>JBGCDC010000516.1:0-8057 GCA_045105055.1 Phycisphaeraceae bacterium
AGGCCATGCAGGAAAAAACCGTGACCGTCGCAGGTCAGGACCGCGCCCTGGGCACGCCATTCCACGTGTTGGCCACGCAAAACCCCATCGAACAAGAAGGCACCTACCCGTTGCCCGAAGCCCAACTCGACCGGTTTATGCTCAAGCTCGAGGTTGGCTATTCGTCACGCGACGACCTGCACGAGATCGTCAACCGCACGACCATGGCCGAGTCGCCGACGATTGAATCCGTACTCGACGCAGAGAAAATCGTTGCGTTCCAAAAAGTGATCCGGCAAGTCATCATCGCGCCACATGTGCAGGACTACGCTATCCGTGCCGTCCTCGCCACGCACCCCGGCGGCGAGTTCGCGGGCAATCTGGCTAGCCAGTTCCTACGCTTCGGCGGCAGCCCGCGTGCCTGCCAGGCCCTCGTCTTGGGCGGTAAGGTCAAGGCACTCCTCGATGGCCGAGCCCACGTCAGCGTCGAAGACCTCAAGGCCATCATGCTCCCCGCGCTCCGCCACCGCGTGCTGCTGAACTTCGAAGGTCAAGCCGAGGGCGTGACCCCCGACATGGTCATCAACGACATCATCGAAAAACTCCCCGTCGAAGCTGCGGGGTTGAAGGTTTAGAGCGTTTGATTTTTAACCGCCAAGGCACCAAGTGCGCCATGGAAGACAAAGTCTGAACTAAAGCTAATTTTGCAAAATTGGATAAGAGACCACGATTTAACTGATTTGATCTTGAATTGAAAACATAAGAATTGCCTTCCTTGGCGCACTTTGCGCCTTGGCGGTTAAAAAACAAACCATGACTACCGCATCCACATCTCGACAAAGCAAGACCGGCGACCTGCTCTCCCCGGACTTCATGCGTCAGCTCGACAAGCTCGATGTCATGTCGCGGAAGATGCTGCGCGGCAGCCAACAAGGCGAGCGGCGTACCAAGAAGAAGGGCCAGTCTGTTGAGTTCGCGGACTACCGCAACTACGTCGATGGCGACGACCTGCGCTTTGTCGATTGGAACCTGTACATGCGCTTGGACAAGCTGTTCATTCGCTTGTTCATGGAAGAGGAAGACCTGTCCGTATCGATCGTCCTCGATGTCACCGGCTCGATGAACTATGGCGAACCCAATAAGCTCGACTACGCGAAGAAGCTTTGTGCCGCACTGAGCTACATCTCGTTGACGCATCACAACCGCACGAGCCTGTACACAATGGCCGACGGTCTGGTCGAGTCGTCGCAAGGCATGCGCGGCAGGCGTCCCATCCCTCAGATGCTCGAGTTCCTAAACCGGCAACAAGCACTCCCGCCCGAGGCCAACCGCCCCGGCGACATGACCAGCACCTTCAAGTCTCTGGCTCTCGCCAATCAACGCCCGGGCATCGTCATCGTCATCAGCGACTTTTGGGACAAGGGTGATGTCTCAGATGCCTTCCGCTATCTCTCAGGCGAAAAACGCGACACGTACCTGATCCACTTGCTCTCCCCACAAGAAGTCGATCCGGTCAAGGGCAAGGTCCTCGGCGACCTTCGCCTAACGGATTTAGAAGACGGCGACATGGCCGAGGTCTCTGTCAGCCCCGCGCTCATCAAGAAATACAAGGCGACCTTGCAGGCCTACTGCAACCACATCAAAGACCAGGCCCACCGCCGCGGCTTGGCGTACATGATCTCGGAAACGGATGTGCCGTTCGAGGTGATGGTGCTGCAGTACCTGCGGCAACGGGGTTTGTTGGCCTGATTTTTTAACTGCCAAGGAGCCAAGGAAGGCAAAGACTTGATTTTTCATAAATACACAACATCGGACTTTTTCTGCTTAAGGCAAATGAATAGATAGGGATTGAACGAGTAAGAACTGCCTTCCTTGGAGCACTTGGCGCCTTGGCGGTTAAAAACGAAACACCATGGGATTTATTTCACCACTAGTCGCGGCCATTGCAGCAGGGATCACCATCCCCGCACTGGTATCGCTTTACTTCCTCAAGCTCAAGCGCAAGCGGATGGTGATCCCGTCGACGCTGCTTTGGCAACGCGCGGTGCAGGACCTGCAAGTCAATGCGCCGTTCCAGAAGATCAAGAACAACTTGCTCTTGTGGATTCAGTTGTTGCTGTTGTTGTTGCTGTTGTTCGCGATGGCTCGGCCCACGCAGAACGCCTTTGCCTCGCCGGGTGAGCGCGTCGTGATTGTCATCGATCACTCTGCTTCGATGAACGCGGTGGACGCTGATGGCGAGTCTCGGCTTAAAGCGGCGAAGGAACGAGCCCTCGAAGTCGTTGACAACCTTGATGCAGGCGGTAGTGACACCGCGGGTGCTGGCGCAATGGTCATCGCTTATGCGCACCGGACCGTGGTGTTACAAGACTTCACGACCGACTTGGCAAGAGTGCGAAATGCGATTCGTAGCATTGAGCCGACGGATCAGAAGAGCCATTTGGACAGCGCGATCGCCGCAGTCGAACCGCACGCTAGGCAAGCCGGGGGCGAAGACAAATTGTTTGTGCATGTCTTTAGTGATGGCCGAGTGAGTAAATCGACGGACGAACCCTTGGCCTTGGCGAGCGCAGAGGTGCGCTACCACCGTATGGGTGCTTCCTCAGCGAGCGGCAACAACCTCGCCATCGCGGCGCTGAGCGCTCGGCGAGACTTCGAGAAGCCTCAACTCGTGCAGGTCTATGCAAGGCTCGCGAACTATAGCGACCAGCCAATCACATCGAACGTGCGATTTATGGCAGACGATCGTGTTCTTTCTACACAGAAGGTCACTGTGCCCGCCGTCTCGAAGACGCCGTCTGCGCCCGGCCAACTACCGCCGCCAGGCGAGACCGGGCTTACGTTTGATATGACTTGGCTGGGCGATGCACTGATCACGGTTAGTCATGACCACAGCGACCTTCTGCAAGTTGATAACACAGCACGCATGCTGCTGTCGCCTTCGCGCGAGCTGCGTGTGCTCATGGTCACGACCGGCAACGGCTACCTCGAACTCGCCTGCCAAGCCGCGGGGATCGAGAACCTCGTCGAGATGACGCCTGAGCAGTTTGAGAAGCAGGACCCCAAGCGTTTGCGTCGTGGCGGCTGGGACGATGCGGCGGTCGCCGGGGCGAGTGGTGCCGCGGGCGAGGGCTTCGATGTCATCGTGTTCGATCGTTACGCACCGAAAGACACGCCTCTGATTAACAGCTTGTACTTCGGCGTGGTCCCGCCTTTGGAAGGCCTATCCCGCAAAGAGACTCGGCCCGAGTCGCCCGCCAACGAGCTCATTACGCAGTGGGATCGATCCAGCGAATTACTGAGTAATGTTGAGTTAAGCGATATCCCGTTGCGTCGTCCCGGCCGATTGATCGTGCCGGTGGACGGGACGGTGCTGGCGATCGGGCGTGAAGGGCCGGTGATGGCCGAGGTGACGCGCGACGCGGTGCGTCACGTCGTCGTAGGCTTTGATCTGTATGAATCGCTTTGGCCGCACCGCATTAGTTTTCCGGTGTTTATCAAGAACGTGCTGCCGACACTCGGGCTCGATGGGAACACGCAAGAAGCGGGGATCGATTACCACACCGGCGAGAACGCGGTCGTTTTAGCCGATAGCGAGATCGACGCGCTGACGTACACCGGCCCGGTCACGATCGCCGGCCGATCGCTGGGCACGACCTTCACCGTCGACGCCTTCCCTCGTGTTGGCCTGTACGAAACCAAGGCAGATGTCCCGACGCGCTACAAACAACTCGCGGTGAACCTGCTGGACACCGCCGAGTCCGACCCCCGCATCGCTCAGACCCTCGCCATCGGTACGAGCAGCCAACAAGCCCAGGCCCAAGCGGTCGAAGTCCGCAAAGAGATTTGGCCCTGGTTCGTGTGGGGTGCTCTGGCGGTGCTGTTGTTGGAGTGGATGGTTTATACGCGTCGGATGCATATTTAAGGGATTTTGAATGAAGAGGCTGCTATCACTAGTTGGGCGAATCGGGTTGCTCGCGTTTGCGAGTGTTGTTGGAGCTTTTGTGGGTTTTGTCTCTGTCGTGATATTCGTAAAATTTGTGATGGGGGTAATGCCTTCGTTGAATGATGCATTGATGGGTGCTTGGGTCGGTGCGACTTGTCTTTTTTTTGACGCTGATCTTTCCTAAGCCGATGGAAAAATTGCTTGAAGTCGTTACGTTTTTTACATGATTCAAATTGACTGGGTGCCACATAACTGCCGCAGGCAGCTATGTGCGAACTGTTCTTGAGTTGGATAAAGTGCTTCGGCACATAGCTGCCTACCGGCAGTTATGTGGCACTCAAGCAGGGTAATCATGACAGAACGCCGCCGAAAATTGAAGCGTTACGAAGGCCTTGGTGATATACGGTACATCACTTGTTCTTGCTATCAGCAGTTGCCGCTTTTTCAGAACGACAAGATTAAGGACGCATTCGTAGCGTACCTTGGTAAGTCGCGTGATCGGCTTGCGTTCAAACTTTATGCATGGGTTGTGATGCCCGAACACTTTCACATCTTGCTAAAGCCTGCGTCGGGGCAGAATATGCCACAGGTGCTGCGCGGAATCAAAGCGGGTTTTGCGAAGATGACGATCGAGCGTTGGCGTGAACTCGATGCGCCGATTCTGAGACGCATCACGGATTCTTCTGGCCGATTGCGATTCTGGCAAACAGGGGGCGGGTATGACCGGAACTTGTATTCAGAACATAAATTGATTGAGAAGATCACGTACATCCATCAAAACCCGGTGCGTCGCGGACTGGTCGAGCGATCAAGTGATTGGCGGTGGTCGTCGGTGTGGTATTACGAAAAAGTTGGCAGCTATGTGGGGCCGGCGATTGATCGGTTGGCTTAAGTTACTCGATGTTCGCACATAGCTGCCTACGGCAGTTATGTGGCACCCGGCTGAATACCAAACGCTTCGCGGACTCAGCGTCGGCGTGGGTTTGAATCTGTGTTGATCGGTGAAATCTGTGATTACAAAATAAACCACTCGAAGCCACATCAATCCTCGAACTTCCCGACCAACTCCACCTGCACCTCATCCACCGTGAAGCCCATGCGGGCTCGGATGGTGTCGAGGACTTCTTGGGGGAGGTTGTCGAGGATGAGTTGGGAGATGTCGTCGGGAGCGTCGGCGACTCTGCCGGTGTTGCGGTCGCGGAGGTGGGTGTGCGGTTGGCGGTGGGCGTCGTAGCGGGCGCTGCCGTTGAGCCCGGCGTCGGCGAGCTTGGCGATTAGGCCCGCGTCGTTGAATGCTTCGAGCGTGTTGTAGACGGTGGCGAGGGAGACGCCGGGGAGCTGGTCTTGCACTTGGCGGTAGAGCTCGTCGGCAGTGGGGTGGCAGCGGGTCTGCGTAAGCGCACTATAGATCGCCTTGCGCTGCTTGGTGCAGCGGAGGTTGTGCTGGGCGAATAGGTCTGCCGACTGGTTGTCACATTCACAGGACATCGTTGATTAATTATATCGGCTGTTTTGGATGATTCCACAGATGTTTGAGAATTGAGAGTGGGTTTACGCAGGGAGTCGGGAGTCGGCAAGGTCGGGATATGCCTTAGGCCGGACTTGTGTTTGATCGACTCACTATTCCCAACTCCCGACCCCCTCGATCCCCCGCTAAACTGTGCGGCTCATGGCAAGTAAAAAAAGCAAAACAAACAGCGCCTCCCAATCCATGACCTATGCCCAGTCCGGCGTCGACATCGAGGCGGGTGACGCGGTGGTCGGCCTAATCAAGCACCACATGCGACGGACCTATGGCCCGCGCGTCCTGGGTCAGCATGGCGCCTTCGCAGGCTGCTTCAGGCTCGACTTCAACGAAAAGCTCTTCCAACGCAACTACAAAGACCCGGTCCTTGTAGCCTGCACCGACGGTGTGGGCACGAAGGTCTTGCTCGCGGTCGAGACGGGGATCCTCGACAAGATCGGGCAGGACTGTGTCGCGATGAACGTCAACGACATGATCGTGCAGGGCGCGGAGCCTCTGTTCTTCCTCGATTATGTCGCGGTACACGAGGTGATCCCGCAGCAGACGGCCGACATCGTCAAGGGCGTGGCCGACGGCTGCTCGCTTGCGGGCTGTGCACTGCTCGGCGGGGAGACCTCGGAGATGCGCGATGTCTATAAGAAAGGCGACTTCGACCTGGCGGGCTTTGCCGTCG
Source organism: Phycisphaeraceae bacterium (assembly GCA_045105055.1). Lineage (GTDB taxonomy): Bacteria > Planctomycetota > Phycisphaerae > Phycisphaerales > Phycisphaeraceae > JAHQVV01. The sequence goes on from JBGCDC010000516.1 coordinate 6,124, forward strand.
GTGTGGTCGAGCTAAAGAAAGTCATCGCTGGCCCCGAGCGCGTCGAAGCGGGCGATGTCGTCCTCGGCTTGGCAAGCAGCGGCGTGCACAGCAACGGCTACTCACTGGTCCGCGCAATCATCAAGAAGAAACGCCTCAAGCTCGACAAGGTCTATAAAGAGCTCGGAACCGATCAGACGCTCGGCGAAGTCCTGCTCGAACCCACGCGCATCTACGTCAAGCCCATCATCGAGGTGCTGCACAAGTACAAGGTGAAAAAGCCTATCAGTGCCATGGCCCACATCACTGGAGGCGGCCTACCCGGCAACCTCAACCGCTCGCTGCCTGACAATCTCGACGCGAAGATCAACAAAAAGAACTGGGACATCCCGCCGATCTTTAAGTTCCTGCAGGAAAAGGGCAACGTCAGCGACCAAGAGATGTTCAAAGTCTTCAACATGGGCATCGGCTACACAATCATCGTCCGCCCCCACTTCGCGGAAGCGGTGCAGAAGCAGCTGCAAAAGGCTGGCGAGCAAGTCTTCCGCATGGGCGAGATCGTGAAGGGTAGTGGTAAGGTCCGGATGTAACGGTTAGGAAATCCGGGGGGCAATTCTTGTTGATTTAACGCAACATCCATCCCAGCCTACGGGCTGGTGCGTTGGTGGGGGCTTAGCGTTATCGGCCGAGTAATCGGCTTTAAACAGCTTGATAGCAAGGGTTTTAATGGACCGATGCGAAATGCGTTCATATTCGCCTAGACATTCCGGGGGGGCGTGGTACAAATGAGCAGAGCCAAAGAAAACCCCTTCGTGAAAGCCGAATGACATGGACGAAAAAACCTTCCAATCGAAACTAGCCAACCTGATGGGTGAGATCAACACGCTGCCAGAGGGTGAGCGAAAGAAGCTGGCCAATCTGGCTGAGCAGACGCGTGAACGCCACGACAAGATGAAGAAGACGGTGGGCGACCTGCAGGAGTCGCTGGACTACCTACGACTATCGATCAAATATCTGGTGTTTGATTTGGAAGCGACGCGAAGAGAGAACAAGTACCTGCGGGACATGATGAACAAGCAGGACGCCGACACGAACAGCGACGGCCCATCTTTAGAAGATGACCACGACGAGAACCAGTCGTTCTGAGCATGTGTACGAGAAGGTGGGGCGGGCATCTTGCCCGCCATCGTTCGGGGCGAGCGCGAAGATCGAATCGATTCATGGCTTCGCCATGACGGCAGGCTGGAAGCCCGCCCCACCTAAGGCAAAAGATAGAGACCGAGGCAAGAGGCGCGATCCATCGAGATCGCAAAGACGCAGACCCGATCCCACGAGAAGCCCGCATCCCCCCGGAAGCGGGTTTTCTCTTGCGCACCGAAAGTGCGATATAGATAGCCCTCATTGCAAGATGAGGCTCGCATTTACGATTGATTTAACCCCCTCTCGCGATGGGGGCTCATGGTGCTGCTCGTATTCAGTTTTTTGCGGCTATCATGCTCCCTACGGTTGGCCAAGCAAGGATGACTTCGGCCCCGATCCCGCCCCTGATCGAACACCATCACGATGAGCCAAGAACAAGCCCCCCTTTCGCCATACCAAGCCGCCATGCTCGGCCTACAAGCCAATAGCCAACAGGCCGGCGGTGCCCACGACGCGCCTTACAACCCTGCGCGACTCGCTCCGCCCATGGGGCGTTATCGCGAGATTACCATCGATGAGATTCTCGTCTATTTTTGGGTTGTTTTGCTGCTCAGCGAGATCTACACCGGCAGCGCGATGAATGTCGTCATGCGGCTCTTGCACCTGCAGAACTCCAAGCCCGGCGTGGATATCCACCTCTACATCAACTCGCCTGGTGGCAGTGTCGACGACACCCTCGCCATGATCGACACGATGAACCACATCAGCTCCGAGGTCTCGACCTACTGCATCGGCAAGGCCATGTCCGGCGGCGC
>JBGCDC010000517.1:0-3536 GCA_045105055.1 Phycisphaeraceae bacterium
CGCCTCTGGCCGCAACGATGCTTGGCCCAAAGGCTACGATCGCAACGCACCGTAATCTCCGCTGGCGTTTTACACTGTGCCGACAATTTGATGGCAGCTTTACGCTCCACTCCAATTACGGTAAAGAAAACCTGCGCAACCCTACCGCGACCTATGTGCTGCACTATTCCGCACCGATGAAGCAGACGCTGTGGACCGGCAAAGATGTCGAGACCGCGATGCTGTGGAACGACGATGAGTTCGCGGATCTACTCACGATCGCTCAGGGCCAGTTCAATGATCCACAGCTGATCGAACAGGCCGGGCCACCCGTTACCCAGCGGAGTACGGACGAGGTCTTAAAGTACCTCGGCGTGTTTAAGCCAAAGATGCGGCGGGCTGTCGCAGGAGAACTGGCGAAGCGGTACCAAGCGGGCGAAAAAGACATTCTTCCACGTCTGGCTAAGCTTTTAGAAAGCGAGAACCCACGTGAGCGTGGCGGCGCATGTCGTGCACTTGAAGCGTGCGGACCCGACGCAACGATGCAATACCTGTCCGGCGTCGCAAAGCTCCTCAATGACGACTATGAATTTGTGCGTATGCGTGCCGTCGCGACGATCGCCAAGGCGACCGATTCGGCTGAGATGAAGGCAGCGGTACTGCAATCCAATATCGAGCATCTAGATACCGAGACGATGTCGCCGAACAGTGTTGGCTCGATCACGCAGTCCGTGCTCTTTGGTGCCGACAGCCTGCTCGCGAGCAAGCCATTCGACGCGGGGATCGAACATGAGCTCGTTCGTGATGCGCTCGAAAAACTCATCACACTGGACCCTGCGGGCAACCGACCTTTGCTAGGCAACAAAGCATTGCAATGGGATAAGGACACGGCTGCCCGACTCGCAGGTCCGCTGCTTTATGCCGCAGAGCAAGAACAAATCGCCGATCAGATGTTCAGCAGTCGACGCAGCAACACACTTAAGTATCTGGCCAAGCTTGGCTATCAAGAGTCTATCGATGCTAGCGCAAGCTATCTCCATCGATACCTCCAGATCCCTCGGCAGATACGCCCCAAGGTCAGCTACAAGCGAGGCCAAGTCGTCGCACAGAACCTTATGGCCAAGCCCGGTCACGCCAAGCATCACCTCGATGATATGTACCGCTGGATGCTAGATAAGCCTTTGGACTTTGCCTTTGCGGGCAACAAAGATGAAGACCCAATCAAGCTTTATGTCTTAATCAACGCGATTGAAGCGGCGCAGGCCGAGCCTGAGATGCCACGGCTTGCCGACGATGCAGAACGGTTCTTCGCGTCCCAGCTAGAAACGCTAGGCAGCGATTCGGAGCGTGCCGCACTCTGCCGACGCCACCTTAAAGCGGTCGATGCGCGGGATATGTTCCGCAAGCTCAACGCGTTGTCGTACCTTGCAAAGACTCAAGGTGCAGACGCATTGAAGGATGTGCTGCCTTACCTCGGGCATAGCGACAGGCATCTTGCTAAGCACGCGAAAACGCTCACCGTTGGACTTGTTGTAGAGCATGGCGACCAGGTGCTGATCGATGCCTTTGCTTCTGCTCAAAAGCATCGGGCTATCGCGATCCTTGAAGTCCTCGCTCAAGCCAAAACAATCGCAGGGATGGAACTGGTGAGAAAAGCGCTGGCCCACGAGGTACCAGCCGTACGCGGCAGCGCAGCAAAGGCGATCATAAGTCTAGGCGGCGAAAAGGCGTTATCTGGCCTGCTTTATGCGATGCAGAAAGAGACACGCCCTGAAGCCCTCGCGGGTTACGAGCAGGCGGTGTTGTTACTTGTTGATCAGCCCTCGGCGGTGGACTTAATCCGTAGCCGATCGATTGCGATGTTGCCGACAAGCACCCCGCCGCTACGCGACTCCTTGCTTTGGCTTATCGCACAGGTAGGTGGCGAACCTGCGATGGCGGTGCTTTCCGACTTGCTTCAAGACGATTCTGACGAGCAGTTATTCCGCGAAGTCATCACCGCCTTGTCGTACTCGCCGGACCCCGCTGCGGATCAATTGATCCTCAATGCGATCCAAACGAACGCGCAAGCCAAGCAAAATAGGGTCGCCGCCGCTCGCACGGAGTATGCCGCTGACGAAGGTATCCGCCGAATGGTGATCGCTAAGCAAGGCTTGGGCAAGCGTCCGATCGAAGAGCAACTCGACTACGCCGAGACGGTGCTCAAGACGGTGCTTAACAAAGACACGCTCGAGTACCTCGGCCGAATCAAGACCGGCCGATGCGCGTACATCCTGCAAGACGCGATGCGCCGCGGGGCACCGGCCTCGGCCGGCCAAGCGATTGTCGAAGCGACGGCCGACCTATCCAACGCCAGCAAGAAAGACAAACAACTCGGTGAGTCCGCACTTGTAGACGTCATCGAGTTCATCGAGGTGACCTACATCCGCGGCACCGCCGAGGACTACCTCGACAAGCACGTCGATGCACAGCGTCGCTATATTCGATGGAAAACGATCTCTGCCCAAGCGGGTAAAAACCTACTCAAACTGACCAACAGCAAAGAGCCGGAGCCGCTGCCGGAGTTCGACGATTCGGACCTCGATTTCTGATCCCCGGAATGACCGCCTAAGAAAGCCACCGACTGGATTTGAACCAGCGACCTGAGCTTTACGAAAGCTCTGCTCTACCACTGAGCTACGGTGGCGGGACGGAGATTGTAGCGGGCTTGAGCGCTGCTGGGCAAGTTGAAGTTAAGCCGTGTTGGCGGATCAGCCGATACCGTCTATCATATCCGGCCACGCCACCGTAGCTCAATTGGCAGAGCAGCGGTTTTGTAAACCGCAGGTTGTCGGTTCGAGTCCGACTGGTGGCTTTTTCTCTCTGTACTCAGCACCGTTCCGCCCTAGCGTATCAACTTCAATACTGTTGTATCTCGCATCGACAAGCCATTTAGTTAGCAGCGGTCGTGCAAGGCCGCTTGGTGAGAGTCAAAGAAGCCAAAAAACATCGGTTTCTTGCCGTAGTGATTAAGTCGCACGTCTTTTGGCTGCGCAAGTAATCTGACGGTAACACTCTAAGAATCAAAATCGTGAGGCTAATACAAGTTCTTCGGCGTCTATATCGCTTTGAGATTGTCTCAATAGCCTAGGAGCGTCTTATTTATCGGCAGGTCGAGATCCGTTAGGTGCGTGTCGGTAAGGCAGAGTCAGCGTGTTATGTAATGAGGTTATTTAATGTAACTATTGTTCCGATCATGCTGATTATGCACTACAAATCACTCCTCCATAGCCGCTTGGGAATCATCACCCCGGTTACATTTCTGTTACTCCTCGGGGTAACAGGCGCTTGGATGAGCCATGAGTCTTATGAGTCTGACTTGGCGAATGCCAAACACGAGTACCGTCAAGAATCGCATCACCGTTCTGTACAGACAAAAGAAGATGTTGAAAATGTCTTTCAGTCAATGTACGAACAACTGCGGACCATTGGTCGTCTACCCGGCTTAAAAGCATTCTCTCACGATCAACACGGCGTTAGATTCCGCGGGGGTGGCAAGGCCTTTGACAAAGATGCCC
>JBGCDC010000518.1:0-5778 GCA_045105055.1 Phycisphaeraceae bacterium
CGGGGCTCAGGGCCAGGCGATGACGTGGCCATACCTCGCTGCATTCGCGGTCGTGTGTCTAATGACATACGCCGCGGGCTTGTGGTGGGTTGCGCAAGGCTCGGCTACACAGCAGCGCGATCAAGCGATCGTTCGGATGGAGATGCTTGCGGACAATTTGTCGTCGAGTGTCGAGCCACTGCTTGCAAGCGGTGAGTTGTCGGCGGTGCGCCGTCTAATTAGTGAAGCTGGTTATCAGCAGCAGCTCGATACCTGCCGTGTACTGTTGGCAGACGGCGAAACACTCGTCGACGCAAACCTTGATAAGCCGCAGCTCATGGTGATGCCAGCGAATTGGTCGAGTAAGCAGTCCGATGCGTCCGACACACTGGTGCTACAAGACACGGTGCAAGTTGATCGTGTCGTGCCGATCCCGGGTAAAGGCGATGTGTTACTGACGTTGTCGAGCACGCTGCAGCCTTCGACGATGTTGATCAAGCCGATGCTGCCCGGCGCGGTATTGATTGGGATATTAGGTCTCGCGTGCGGGGCATTGGTCTTAAGAAAGCTTCAAGGGCGGCTCGCGGTGCTTACGCTGATCCGCGGAGCATTGCGCGACGCGGGCCAAGGCATGCCCGATCTCTCGGCACTTACGGTCAACCCGGCATGGGGCAGCGAAGCCGAGGGGTGGAACCGCCTGATCACGCTGACGCAAACACGCGAGCAGGAAGCGATCGAACAAACACTCGAGACACTCAACGCACGCAGCGGCGGCGGAAAACTCGAAGAAGCTTGCGAAGGCATCGGCCAGGGCCTGCTGCTCACGGATTCCAACGGGAAAGTGATCTATCACAACGGAAACGCCGCGGCTTCGCTTGGCTTAGAGCGTGACGACACGCTAGGCAAGCACCTGTCACCGCTACTGCCTAACGAAGATCAGGCCATGCTGTTCGAGCAGATGCTCTCGGGCAACGGCCCAGGTCGGGCACGTGTTGAAATCGAAGTCGGCGACGAAAACGAGATGAGCACGCTGCGGATCACTATGCGACGCATGATGGATAGCGGCGGCGTGATGGTCACCATCGAAGACGTGACCCAGCAGCGCACCGCAGAAGCATCGCGGCACGATTTTGTCAGCCAGGCAACACACGAGTTGCGTACGCCACTAACGAATATACGTATGTATGTCGAGACCGCGCAGACCGATGGCGAAGAAGATCAGGAACTGCGTGGCGAGTGCTTGAACGTGATCAGCAGAGAGTCACAGCGCCTCGAACGACTTGTCACCGAGATGCTTTCGGTCTCCGAAATCGAAGCGGGGTCGATGACGATTCGTAAAGACGATGTCCGACTCGATCAGCTGTTTAAATCCTTGCAGCAAGACTACAACGCGAACGCAAGCAAGAAGAATATCGAGCTGCGATTCGATCTACCTCCGAAGCTCCCCGCGATCCAAGGCGACCGGGACAAGCTCGCCATCGTCGTACAGAACCTCTTAGGCAACGCGCTGAAGTACACCCCCGAGGGCGGCACCGTCAGTGTCGGCGTCGATCTGTCTGCGACTGAAATGAATATCGAGGTTCGCGACTCGGGTATCGGCATCAGCGAGGAAGACCAAGCACGTGTCTTTGAGAAGTTCTACCGCGCTAACGATCCTCGCCTCGGCGATATCACTGGGTCGGGCCTTGGCCTCGCGCTCGCCTACGAAATCGTTCGCCTTCATGGCGGAGAGATGACCGTCGAGTCGGTACTCAACGAGGGCAGCACGTTCCGCGTGGCCTTGCCGATCAATGCGGAGGGCGTGTGACATGGCAGGCGTTACTGAACAGCGTCACGGCGCCGTCGCGGTCATCAAACCCGACGGACCGTGCATCCAAGAACAAGCCCAAGCACTCAACGAATCCGCCTTGCCTAAAGTGCGGCCGATGATGGGGCGCGTGGTGATCGACCTCTCTGCCTCGGCATATGTCGATTCACTCGGTCTTGAAACGCTGTTGGATCTATCCGACGCGATGGAAAATTGCGGACAGACGCTGCGCTTGGCAGGCGTCTCGGCGACCGTCCGTGAGGTGCTAGATCTGACCGGGCTGACGAACCGCTTTGAGTTTCATGACGACACGAATCTTGCGGTGAGGAGTTTCCTTTGAAGCTGCGTGCACCACAGAAAAAGCTTGGCGAACTGCTGATCGAAGCAGGCCTTCTCTCTGAAGAGCAGCTCATGCAGGCGCTGTCGCTACAGAAACGATCGGGCAAGATGCTCGGGTCGGTGCTGATCAGCGAAGGCATGGTCACCGGATCGGTCCTCGTCGGAATCCTTGCGGAACAGCTTGGGCTTCGAGGCGTCGTGCTGCGACACGGCCTGATCGATAGCTCGCTCTTAAAAGAAATCGGACAAGAAGAAGCCACTCGGCTCCAGGCTGTACCGATGTTCCGTGTGCGTGACACGATGACCGTCGCGATGGCCGAGCCGCAGTCGCTCCCCGCGATCGATCGCCTGCGTCAGCTCACCGGCTGCAAGATTAAGGCCGTCCTGGCGCTGCCGCAAAACATCGAACAGTTCATCGATCAGAACGCTGGGCAAGACCTAGATGTCGATGATTTTCTCGCGTCGCTGCACCACTCCGACGACGTCGAAGTGATCGCAACGGAAGAGGAAGAGCAAGACGCGATCGCCGCCAACCTCGATCGCTTGATCGAAGGCAGCCCGATCGTGAACCTCGTTAATGTCGCGCTATTGCAAGCCGTGAAAGACGGCGCATCGGACATCCATATCGAGCCGGACCGAAAAGGCACTCGCATTCGTTATCGCATCGATGGCGTGATGCGTGAGCTCATGAAGCCGCCGCCTGGTATGCACTCGGCGATCGTGTCGCGTGTCAAGGTCGTTGGCAAGATGGATATTGCCGAGCGTCGTCTGCCGCAGGAAGGCCGAGTCCGCATCGTCGCCGAGGGGCGAGATGTCGACCTTCGTGTATCGTCGATTCCGACACTGCTCGGCGAAAAGCTCGTCATTCGCCTTCTAGATAAGTCAAATCTGAATGTTCGCATGGAACAGCTCGGCTTCCGCGAGGAGCCGTTAGATGTATTCAAGCGGATGCTGCGACAATCCTACGGCCTCGTCCTCGTCACCGGCCCAACGGGTAGTGGTAAGACGACGACGCTCTACTCCGCACTCGATCTTTTGCGTAGCCCAGAGACAAACCTTGTGACTGTTGAAGATCCGGTCGAGTACCAGATGGACTTGATCAACCAGATCCATGTCAACGATGCGGTCGGCCTGACTTTTGCTCGTGCACTACGCAGCATCCTTCGACAGGACCCGGACATCATCATGGTCGGCGAGATCCGCGATGAAGAAACCGCGCGTGTTGCGGTGCAGGCCGCGCTGACGGGTCACCTTGTGCTGGCGACGTTGCACACCAACGATGCGCCCGGTGCGGTGTCTCGACTGTTGGATATGAATATCGAGCCGTACTTGTTGTCGGGTGCCTTGGTGGGTGTGGTCGCGCAGCGGCTTGCCCGTAAGGTCTGCCCGGCATGTGCGGCGAAGTACCACCCCGAGCCAAGCCTGCTGGAGGAGGCAGGCTTGCTCGATAAGGTGGGGCGTGCGTTCCGTCATGGAACGGGTTGCCGAGAGTGTCACGATACCGGATTCAAGGGTCGCCTTGGTGTTTACGAAGTGATGGAAGTCACGCAAAAGATCCGCCGATTGATTCACCGTGGTGCGGCCTCGCATCAGCTCCGTGATGCCGCTCGCAAGGAAGGCGTCCGTACGCTTAGTGAAGAAGGTGGTGAGCTTGCTCTGTCCGGCGCGACATCGCTGGAAGAGATCCTGCGCGTGACACGAAACGAGGGTGACTTCGTAGACGACGAGCCAGTGCCTCCCCCGACTCCCGATCCAACTCCTGATGTGACAAGCGGCAAGGAGGCGGCATGAAGTTAGCGTACAACGCAGTAAGCGCCACCGGCACACCGGTCAGCGACATCATCGATGCTTCGAGCATGGATGAAGCGATGGACTTGCTCCGCGGCAAGGGCCTGTTCGTCACTCAGATCGAACCCGAAGCCGACAATAAAGCCCGCGCGAAAGCCAAGGCGAAGGGCAGCGGTATTGCCTTTAAAAGCAAGACGAAACGGCTTAAAGATGTCGCGATGTTCTCGCGTCAGCTCAACGTTCTCGTTGCGACGGGTACGCCGTTGGCAGATGGACTTGCTGCACTTGAGCGGCAGGTTCGTGATGTCGACTTCAAGGCTCAACTCGCTCTTATCCGGGAGCATGTTGAGCAGGGGCAAACGCTTTACGAAGCGTTAGGTAAAGCACCGAAATATTTTGACGAGGTTTACCGCAACATCATCAAAGCAGGCGAAGAGTCGGGCTCGCTCCCGACGATGTTGGACCGACTTGCGCTGCTCTCACGCAAGCAAGTTCAGATCCGATCGCAGCTCGCTGGTGCGATGATTTATCCGTGCCTGTTGATTTTTATAAGCATCGCTGTACTCGCGATCATGCTTACAGTCGTGATGCCGCGATTCACGGGCATGTTTGAGTCGCTGGATGTCCCGCTGCCCGCAACGACGGTCGCTTTAATGGCGGCGTCTGATCTGCTCCGCTCTTACTGGTGGGGCGTTCTGCTTGGAGCCATCGGCGGGATTATTGCGATGAAGTATGGCTTGTCCACACCGGGCGGTAAGCGGTTTATGGATGGTGTAGTGCTGTCGGTCCCTGTGTTGCGTGATGTGACGCGTTCTTATGCGACCGCCCGGATCTCTAGGCTGATGGGTGTACTCATCGAGTGTAATGTCCCGCTGCTTGACACGATACAGCTCGTGCGAAACGCGACAGGTAATTCTAAATACGAAGAGATGATGATCCAAGCTGAAGAGATCGTGATCTCTGGTGAGCCGGTCAGCGGCGCCTTTGCGAATGAACGCATGATTGAGCCCGCGTTTTACGAGGCGGTACGTAACGGCGAGCAGTCCGGCCGACTGAGCATGTTGATGATCACGGTTGCAGACTTTATGGACGAAGAAAACGACACGCGTCTCAAAGCACTGACGAGCTTGTTCGAGCCGATCATCCTTGTTTTCCTTGGCTTAATGGTCGGCGGAATCGCGATCAGTATGTTCATGCCGATGTTCGACCTCACCTCGATGGCGGGGGGTGGTTGATGCGAGGGATCAAACCTATAACCAGTGTGATCGGTCTGGACATCGGGCGCGTTTCGGTCAAGGCTGTTCAAGTCAGCTTGAGTGATAAGGGCCCTGTCTTGGATGGTTGCGTTTGTTTGCAACGTACTTCAGCTGGTCACGCGTTAGAACTTAGTGAAGCGGAGCAGCTTCTGCGAGCGATGGAGCGGCGGGGCATGACCGCGTCGCGTGTGGTCCTGGTCGCGCCGACGGACGCCTTGGTTGGCGGGAGCATGAGCGTTCCCCCTGCTGACAAAGCCGTGTCGCGTGAGCAGATTGTTGAGATGGAGCTAAGCCGGACACACAACCTGTCGCCGGGCAGATTTGAGATGGCGTGGTGGGACTTACCCGCGACGGCGAACGGCTCGCGCATCGGCCAGGTTCACGCGGTTGCGCTACCCCATGCCGCAGTCGGAGCGACGCTTGAGATCGTTGCAGAGCTAGGCCTGGAGGTTGTACGCACGGTGCCGGGTTCGTTGGCGGTATTGGCTGCTGCGCAACGGCACCCGATCGATCCGCGATGTGTTGCGGCGGTACTTGATCTTGGTTCTGCGCGTGGTCACCTTGCGCTGATGATTGGCGGCCGGGTGGTTCACGAGCGAGCACTGCCAG
>JBGCDC010000519.1:0-8973 GCA_045105055.1 Phycisphaeraceae bacterium
GGCTCATCGACATCCTCACGGTCCGCATGAGACTGTGCGATGCCAAGCAATAAATCAGCACCGCGTTGCGCATCAAGCGAGCCAACGGCCTCTATCGCATCTGCGGTAACTGCTGCACTCGTGCCCGCATGCATGATCACATATCCAACCCCGCGTTCGAATGTCGCTTGGTCTGGGCTGTTGAGTTTGTTGAGCTGTAGCTGTTGATCGATGTACTGACCGACGAAGAAAGACAAGACAAGGCTGATCGTGAAAGCGAGCGCCAGCGACACGGCGTGTCGAACGAGGATCGGCGTCTGCTGCTTCGCAGGCATCACTGATTTAGTTGCGTTTGTTTTCACGTCTCACATCTTACCCACTGAAGTAAAACACCCCGCCATAAAGACGGGGTGTGTAGATGATTTGGATGACTCGGCAGCAAGCGAGACGCGATTACATCATGGATTCCATCAACGTAATCATCGGCAAGAAGAGCGAGATGACGATACCACCGACGATGACGCCGAGGACGATGACCATGATCGGCTCGAGCAGCGAGACGAGGCCTGCGACGGTGTTGTCGACTTCTTCGTCGTAGTTGTCCGCGATCTTATCGAGCATCTTGTCTAGGTCACCCGTCTCTTCGCCGACGTCGATCATGTTGACGACGAGCGAGTCACAGACTTTCGCTTTACGCAGTGGCTCGGCGAAGCTGTCGCCTTGTCTGACCGAGTCGTGGACGGCGACGAGCGCTTTTGCGTAGACGTCGTTGCCCGTGGTGTCGGAGGTAATCTTGATGGCGTCGAGGATGGGGACGCCCGCGTTGATCAGCGTGCCGAGGGTGCGGGTGAACTTAGCGATGGTGGACTTACGGATGAGCTGACCCATGACCGGGACGTGGAGCATCATGCGGTCGATGATGGCCTTGCCGCCAGTCGTTTTGCGAGTGAACTTGAAGAAGAAGAACAGCAGGAACGGCGAAGCAAGGATAATAATAAAGCCAGGGAACCATGAGCCGTTTCCGCCTTTATCGACGGGCAACATCGGGCCGGCAAGCCACTTTGCCGCTTCGATCAGGAACAGCGTCGGCGCGGGGAGCTGTGTGTCAAAGTCTTTGAAGATCTCGACGAATTTGGGCACGATGAACATCATGATGCCGAGCACGATAATCGTTGCGATCGAGATGACCGCGACAGGATAGATCATGGCCGAGATGATGCGCTTCTTGAGTTTCTCTGCTTTTTCAAGGAATTCCGAGAGGCGTTGGAGGATCAAGTCGAGGACACCACCGACCTCGCCTGCCGCGATCATCTTCGTATAGAGGATGTTGAAGGCTTTGGGGTGCTTGGCCATGGCGTCGGAGAGGGAGGCACCGCCGGAGACTTCTTCGTGAACCGCGTTGAGCGACTGTTTCATCAAACCGGGCTTTTGCTGCTGCTCCAGGATGGATAGCGATCGCAGAATCGGCAGGCCCGCGTCTTGCAGAGTCGAGAGCTGCCGGGTGAAGAGCATGAGCTGCTTCTGGCTGACGCCGCCGACGTTGATGGAAATATCCATCGCGCTCTTTTTCTTGCCCGATCCGCTAGACGAAGAAGCGGGCCCGGCCGAAGCCCCGCCGCCGCGTTTCTTTGTCTTTTGCTCACGCACCGAAGTGGGGAAGAACCCTTGGCTTCGGATGCGCGCGATCGCTTCGTCGCTGTTCGCGGCGTTGATCGTGCCTTTTTGCGGTTTACCCGCATCGTTAAGTGCTTCAAATTGAAAGGTTGGCATAATAAAGTTTCCTTTAGCCCACCCATAGGCTTAGGGAATAACATCCACCGACGCGGCGCCTAATCGGCCACCAGCGTCTCACGCACGACTTCGTCGATCGTTGTCAGACCGTCAAACAACGCAAGCATTCCCGACTGACGCAGTGTCCGCATCCCGACTTTACGGGCCTTATTCATCAACTGCTGCGAGGACGCATTATTCATAATCATGTCACGAAGCTCATCGTTGAGCACCATGATCTCAAAAATGCCCAATCGGCCCTTGAAGCCCGAGTGGTTACAAAAGTCACAGCCCTTGCCGCGGAATAGAGATCGGCCGCCGATCTCTTCGGGCGATATTTCTAGCTTCATCAGCTCTTCTTCGGTCGGCTGATACTCTTGCTTGCATCGCGAACAGATCTTACGTACCAGCCGCTGAGCGACGATGCCTTCGAGCGTTGCGGTCACAAGGAAGTTATCCAGGCCAAGATCCACGAGTCGAGCGATTGAGCTGGGCGCATCATTGGTGTGCAACGTCGTGAACACGAGGTGACCAGTGAGCGATGCCTGCACCGCGATCTGAGCGGTTTCGAGGTCACGTGTTTCGCCGACGAGGATGATGTCCGGGTCTTGACGGAGGAAGCTCTTGAGCGCTTTGCCGAAGGTTAGACCCTGGGCGGGGTTGATCTGCACCTGACAAAGGCCGTCGATGTCGTACTCGACCGGATCCTCTGCGGTGAGGATTTTTTCGGTGACGGTGTTGAGTTCGGACAGCGCGGAGTAGAGGGTGGTCGTCTTGCCCGAGCCGGTCGGGCCGGTGACGATGACGATGCCGTTGGGCTTGTGGATGAGTTGGCGTACGACGTTGAGGTCGTCTTCACGGAGGCCGACCTGTTCAAGATCGAGGTTGACGTTGGAGCGGTCTAGGACACGCATGACGCACGACTCGCCGAACATCGTAGGCAGCACCGCGATACGAAGGTCGACCGGCTCACTGTTTACAACCAACTCGATGCGCCCGTCTTGGGGCATGCGGCGTTCGGCGATATCAAGACCGGCCATGACCTTGATCCGGCTAACGATCGCGGTGGCCAAGTGCATCGGCGGGGGGATCATTTCGTAGAGCACGCCGTCAATGCGGTACCGCATCTTGAACTCATCTTCAAACGGCTCGAAGTGGATATCCGATGCTTTGTCTTTAATCGCTTGCAATAGCACGAGGTTGAGTAGCCGTTTGACCCGGTTGTCCTCGGCCATCTGAACGAGCTCTTCGAGGTCGATCGATTCGCTGCCGATGTCGATATTCTCGATGTCGTCGGCTTCGCTCAGTTCGCCGATAAGGTCGGCGATCGAGCCTTCATCATCGCCATAGAGTTTCTTGATCCGGTTCGCTATTTGCTCGGCAGGCGCAACCATCGCTTCAACATTGAAGCCCATCAGTAGACGCAAATCGTCTACCGCACGGAAGTTGTCCGCAGACTTGAGCGCGACCGTCAGCGTGTTCGCCTGCTCATCAAACATCAGGGGCAAGACTTGATACGCATTGGCCATCTCAGCAGGGATCTGCTTCAAGACCGAGTTGGGGATGTCGAAGTCTTCCAGGTCGATGACCTGCATGCCGTCTTGTGCCGCGCGAGCAAGGGTCACGTCGTCTTCGTTGACGTAGCCCAAGTCGATCAAGATCTGTCCGAGGGGACCACGCCGCTGCTTTTGCAACTCGAGTCCTTCATGGACCTGCGCGCGTTTGACCTTACCCATCTTGGTCAGGATCCGGCCAATGCGTAGGCCTTTGAACTGGGTGTAATCAACTTCTGCCATGATCGTACTAACTTGCCTTTCCAGAGGCGTCTGTCCGTCTACTTATCTTAACCGGTATGCCGTCATTCTCAATGCTAATCTGCAATTGCTTAGTCTTCAGTCTCGTCCAGTTCCGGACGGCCGACCTGCCCGCCAGCGCGGTGGACCTTCTCAGCCAATTGCTCCGCGTTCTTGGAGCGGTCGATCATGTCTTCCGCGCTGATCATGCCCTTCTCGTACATGCTCCAGAGGTGGTCGTCGAGCAGTTGCATGCCGAACTTCTTTCCGGTCTGGATCATCGAGTCGATCTTGAACGTCTTGTTGTCGCGGATCATGTGGCCGATGCCCGGCGTGATGACCATGAACTCGTAGGCCGCGACCATGCCCTTTTTATCGATACGCTTGAGCAGTTGCTGCGAGAGCACGGCCATCAGACACGTCGACAACTGGATACGGATCTGTGCCTGCTGGCTGTGGGGAAACGCATCGATCAAGCGGTTGATCGTTGACGCAGCGCCGGAGGTGTGCAGCGTACCGAAGACGAGGTGGCCGGTCTCGGCGGCGGTGACCGCGGCTTCGATTGTTTCGAGGTCACGCATCTCGCCGACGAGCATGACGTCTGGGTCTTGACGCAGTGCACGGCGGAGTGCTTCGGAGAACGAAGGCACATCGACGCCGACCTCGCGTTGGTTCACGATCGAGGTTTTATGCGGCTGGTAGTACTCGATCGGGTCTTCGATCGTGATGATGTGGCGATCGAGGTGGATGTTGATGTAGTCGATCATCGACGCGAGCGTGGTCGTCTTGCCCGAGCCGGTTGGGCCGGTAACGAGGAACAGGCCGCGCGGCCGACGGATGAGGTCCTTGATAATCGGGGGGATGCCGATGTCATCGACGTCCAACAACTTGTTGGGGATCCGACGAAGGACGAGTGCAATGTTACCTTTTTGCTTGAAGACGGAGACACGGAATCGAGCCGAGTTGTCTTCGTCGCTCTGATCGCCGTAAGCGAAGCCAAAGTCGCTGCCACCTTCTTCTTGCAATTCGTTTTGGGATCGCTCGGGCGTGATCGCCTTCATTAGGCTGACTGTGTCAGCGGGCTCGAGCTTTCGCGTTTTAAGCTCAACGATCCTACCGCGCATACGGACGGACGGCGGCTTGCCGACCGTCAAGTGAAGGTCGCTGACCTCTTGGCGGATCACGGTATCTAGCAAGCGGTCAATGTGGAAAGTGGACATAAGCGGGGCTCATTTCATCTGCCGACAGCAGGTCGGCCTAGCAAGCGGTTGGTCACACGGATCGGCCTCGGTAGGCACGTTTGATCAGACCGCCGATTCAATCGATTCTTCTTCGCTTTCAACAACGCCTTCGACCTGTGCGATCTTGGCGATTTCACTCAGGGTCGTCTTACCCTCAAGGATTTTCAGTTTGCCGTCACCGAGCAGGTTGCGCATCCCTGCGGCGGCCGCGGCCTTACGGATGTCGCTTACTGTTGCGCGGTTAAACGCCATCTCGCGGATTTCAGCATTCATCCGCATCAATTCGTAGATACCACGTCTTCCGCGGTAGCCAGTGTTGCTGCAACGCTTACAGCCGACAGGCTTGTAAATTGTTTTGCCTTCGAGGTCACTACGCGACATCCCGCACAAAGCCATGAGCCGAGCGTCGGGTTTGTCTTCCGGTGCTTTGCAGTGGTCGCAAAGAATACGGACGAGACGTTGTGCGAGGATGGCCTGAATCGAACTCGCGACAAGGAACGGCTTAAGGCCCATGTCGAGCATACGCGTGATCGCGGAAGGCGCATCGTTGGTGTGCAGCGTCGAGAAAACCATGTGGCCGGTTAGCGCGGCCTGGACCGCGACCTCGCCGACTTCCATGTCCCGGATCTCACCGACGAGGATGATATTTGGCGCTTGGCGAAGCATCGACTTCAAAATAATCGGGAAGCTCAGCGGCGGGTCCATATTCATGTTGACCTGGCACTGGTTGATCCCTTTGAAGTTGTATTCGATCGGGTCTTCCGCGGTGATGATCTTGCGGTCCGGGCGGTTGAGGTCCTGCAGTGCTGAGTAGAGCGTCGTGGACGGACCGGGAGCGGATGGCGCTGGGCGGCGGAACATGACGAAAGGCCGGTTGATGATCTCTTGGAATGTTTCGAGCGTGTCCTGCTGCATGCCCAAGTTGGCTAGGCCGATCTTCGCCGCGTCGGGACGAAGGATACGCAAGACGACGGATTCGCCGTGATACACCGGGCAAAACGAAACGCGAAAGTCGATCGGCTCTCCGCTGATCCGCATCTTGATACGACCGTCTTGCGGGATACGTTTCTCTTCGATTTTTACGCCGGAGAGCACTTTGAGTCGTGCGGTCACGGAGCCTTGGACGCGTTTGGGGATCGTGTTGCGTTCGTGACAGACGCCATCGATACGGTAGCGCAGTCGGACGCGGTCCTCAAACGGCTCGATATGGATGTCTGATGTTCGGCTGGTCACCGCTTCGCCGATAATTTGGTTGACGAGCTTGATGATCGGGCCTTGATCGTTCTCGTCTTCTTCCGCGGCTTTTGCAGCGGCATCGAGGTCAATGGATTGGTCCATCGACATGTCCAGAGAGGAGTCAACGGACATGTCCTGCGTCAGCGTGTCGATCGACTTCTGGATCTCGCTACTCAGGACGTTGTCGATGAACTCCTTGATCTTAGACTTAGCACCCAATGCCATGTCGATATCGGTGCCCAGCCGGAAGCGCAAATCGTCAACCAACGCGAGGTTCATCGGATCGTGAACCAAAACCTTGATCTTGCTGCCATCTGTACCCATTGGGATAATGGTGTACTTGCGGATGATATCTTCGGGGATTAACGAGATGTGCGACTTGTCGATCACGCCCGGCTGATCGAGATCGACGTATTCCATGCCGAGCTGTGATGCCAAGGCCTTCGCGACGTCGTTCTCGCTGGCATAACCTAGCTTGACGAGGACTTCGCCAACCTTTTCGCGCGTTCCCTCAGCCATTTTTTTGGCTTCGGCAACTTGTTGCTCGTTAACGATTCCCCACTTCTGCAATAACTCGCCGACTTGCTCGCGTCGTTTTGCCATCTAGGCCTCTAGTGCTACAGGGATTGAACTACCACGCACCGCGGGGGTCGGTGCTGTCCTGATTATCACCGTTGAGCAAACCCTTGGCAAGTGGTAAGTTGCAAAAGGATTTATTGGATTAGAAAATTCAATGATGAGCGATTGCAATTGCCCGGCGTGGCTTATGCTGTAGTGAACACAAGCGGGGCCGCTTTGAAACAATTATTAAAACAAATATTCGGGTTCCAGACTGATCGCGTATCGCACCCTATTTCGTGGGTAGTGATTGCCTGGCTCGCTTTATTATCGCTGGTCACGACGCCTTGCTACGCCAGCACGCGAATCCCTGAAGAGGGACGTGTGATCAAACTCACCCTCCCAATCGACACCGGCCCAGTTACCGGTAGCGTCACCAGCTACACAACCCTACTTTTTACCCTGACAACTGAAGCAGGCCAAGAACATCGCGTCCTCTGGAATGCTATTCCGGCGGACAAGGTAGATCGCTACTGGCGTTATTTGGAGCAACCCGAAGCCAACGCGCAGAGCCTCTTCGAGCTCGGCGACATCCTCATCCGCCACCGCGATGGGAAGCCCCTAGCCAAGCAAGCCTTTGATCAGGCCCTCGCTTTGGACGCGACTCTTGCCGAGGTCATCGAGCAGTCCATGCGTGGCGAGGAGCCGTCCGGCAGCCCTCGCTATGAAGGCAACGCCGACCCCGCGATGTGGGGCGAGCTATCTAAGCAGGTTATGGAGCAGGGCAACGAGACGCTGCGGAGTTTTGCCGCACGCACGCAGCGTGAGCTTAATCTCAAGATGAAGCTCTATGAGTCCGAGCGTTTCATGCTGCTGACCGACTGTGATGCCGAGCAAGTCGAGGCGATATCAATCAAGCTTGTACAAGGCTATAGCGCCGCGGCGAAGGTACTCGGCGAAAACCCGAACGACAACGTTTTCGTTGGCAAATGCTTGGTCGTCCTTTTCGATAAGCGTGTTGATTACATCCGCTTTCAGGATCAGCTCCACGGCACTGACGCACGCGGGACCGGTGGACTGTGCCACGGCTTTGGGAATGGGCACGTCCACATCGCCGCCTTTAAGCGGAACAACCTGCGCCAAACCAATCACGTCGTCGTACACGAACTGATCCACGCGTATTTGCGTCGATACAAAACGCCGCAGGCACTGGACGATTGGGTGAATGAAGGCTTAGCCGAGTATCTCGCGCATGAGATCGAGCCGCCGCCGGGGCAAAAGCTGTATCTCAAATCACGCCTAGCGTTAGAAAGTAAAAAGGGACTGGGTGAAGGCTTCTTTGAGGGTGAGAACCTTCGTGCTTGGCAGTACGATGTCGCGGGTGCTTTGACGCAGTATTTAATCGACCGCAGCGAGCAGGCCTACCCAAAGTTCATCGCGACACTCAAAGATGGCACGCCGACCGAGGAAGCGTTACAAACAATCTATCGCATGACGCCAGCTAAACTCACTCAGCGGTTCAAGCAACGCCTCGACCGTGAACTCAACAAAAGGCTCGGCAGATAATGCCGACCTCCCCCATGTCCGCTCAACACGCTCAACAATCAACGCAAGCCAACCAGCCTAAGCCCGTAATCGGGTTGATGGGTGGGCCAGGCTCAGGCAAAAGCACGGTTGCCAAACTGTTCGCCGAACTAGGCAGCGCGATCATCGACGCCGACCAGCTTGCGCACGCCGCGATACAAACCGATGCGGTCAAGGAACAGGTGCGGCAACAGTGGGGCGGTGGCGTGTTCGAACCAGACGGATCCATCAGCCGCAAAGCACTCGGAAGAATTGTGTTTGAAGATGCTGCTGAGCTAGCGAAACTGGAAGCAATCCTCCATCCACTCGTGCACAAAGCACGTGAGCAAGAACGTGAACGACATGAAGCAATCGATACAGTCGTTGCGATCGTCGAAGACTGCCCACTTCTGCTGGAGAGTCAATTAGACAAGCAATGTGACAAGCTGGTCTTCGTCGATACACCCGACGACATTCGCTTTAAGCGTGTTAATGAGTCGCGGGGTTGGGACATGGAAGAATTAAAAAAACGTGATCAGCGTCAACAACCGCTTGACATCAAGCGTCAAGCCGCCGATTATGTCATCAGCAACGATCAACAACTTGCCCACCTACGTGAGCAGGTACGGAGCGTTCTAAAGAACATCACAGACCCAACGCCCTCGTGACACACCCCTTTTCTGTCACAACCGTGGGCTTTCCAAAATAACAAGGCTAAACTTCAGGCAAACTCGCCTGTCTCCATACCCAGCACCTTTCCCCGGCTCGAGAACCATCGAGCCAATCCCCACCCCAACCTGCTTAGCGACCCCATCGCTATGTACGGCAACACG
>JBGCDC010000520.1:0-19136 GCA_045105055.1 Phycisphaeraceae bacterium
TGGACTACGACGATTCGTTTGCGATGGGCGGCTAATAAACCTTGCTATTTGGGTAAAGTTTCTTTATCACGCGCGTGCGTAGCCAGAGTAGTACGATCAGATTGATTAGCTTCACCCATATCAGCCAAGACTGCAGCGCGATCGCCTCGCGGAAATCCGTTAAGCCAAAGCACAAGAACGCGCCGGCGTAGGCCCATTCGATCGCTTGCCGTTGCGGGTTACGCGCATGCCGAAAAAGTACCACTGCACAGAAGCCAACCCAAAACAGTCCCTCAATGATGTTGACGCCGCGATAGATGGCGGCATGCAAAGGGTCTTCTGACCCCGCGTATGACCACCACGTATGCAGCCAAAGCCAATCTAAAAGGTCGGCCAAACAAAACCTCGCAAAACTTAAAACGTCACGATTTTTTCTGCTGAATCGCCCCGCCGATGCACGCGCCTGCTGCGAGGATTGCCCCGGTCATCATCATGGTGCTTGCTGTTTGATAGCCCATGATGTTGTCGCTGCTCTTATCGACAAAGAACGACAGCACAATAAACAACAACCCTAGCACCGCCATCATCGGGATATAAACCTGTCCAAACCATCGCATGGCAACTCTCCTTGATTAGTGAACAGCACCACTATAAACCATCGTGGCGAACAACTCGATTGCTTTTAACGTGGCGTCATAGGTTTGATTCGGCTGATCGTCCAAAGGTCATTTGCTCGGCAATCCCCGCGGACTCGCATATCATCGTGTCATGCCCAAGCCAGTCAAAGCCTTTCAAAACATTGTTAAGCACGCTAACCCCCTGCCGCTGCTTCGGCCGAGGCGTAAGGTCACTGTCGGCGGCGTCCCCGGCCTTACCCCGGAACAGATTGCAGAGAAGCTCAAAGACAATCGCGCCAAGTCCGAGATCAGCATCATCGACTACGGCGGAGGCCGAACCGAACGCCAAGACCACGTCACCGATCTCCCCGCGCAACTCGACGAAGGTCGGCCTGACTGGGCGAGTGTCCGATGGATCAACGTCGTCGGGCTTCAGGATCCACAAACCCTCAGCACGCTCGCGAAACACTACGACCTGCACCCGCTTGCAATGGAAGATGTGGTTCACGCATCGTCACGACCCAAGGTAGAGACCTACGGCGAACCAGAGATCGGGCGACCGCGATATTTCCTTGCCGCGCGTATGCTCTATCGAGATGAACAGACGCAAGGCCTAGTCTCCGAACAGATCAGCCTCTTCGTCGGGCCCCACACGGTCATCACCTTCCAGCAACTGCCCGGCGATGTCTGGGAACCCGTCCGTCAACGCATTACCAACGCCAAGAGCCGATTTCAAGAACGCGGGCCCGGCTATCTGCTCTACGCCCTGCTTGACGCGGTGGTCGACGCGTTGTTCCCGCTGCTGGATGAGTACGCGGAGCGGATCGATCTGATCGAAGACCAGATCCTCAACGATACTGCCGAGAACACGATCATCACCGATGTCCACCGTTTGAAGCGCGAGTTGATGTTGCTTCGACGAGAGGCTTGGCCGTTGCGTGAACTGGTGCGTTCGGTGCTTGAGCACGACAACGTCTTGATGGAAGAACAGACGCGTGTGTTCCTCCGCGACGTCGGCGATCATGCGGTGTCAGCGATCGAACTCTTAGAGACGTATCGCGAACTAGCGCACGGCTTAGCCGAGGCGTGGATGAGTTCGGTGAGCAACCGCATGAACGAGGTGATGAAGGTACTTACGATCATTGCGTCATTGTTCATCCCGATCTCGTTTTTGGCTGGCGTATTTGGCATGAACTTCGACCGCATCCCCGGGCTGCATCACCCCGCCGCATTCGTGTTCTTTTGCTGTGCTTGTATTGGTATCTGTGTCGGCATGCTGATCTGGTTTAGACGCCGTGGCTGGCTATAAAAAAACAACACCCACATGATGCGGGTGCTGTTCTTGATTCAAGCGTTTGCGGGTTTCCCCGTGATTGGCTTACTTGTCTTTGCCACACTTGCCGCAGCAAGCTTTCTTTTCGCCGCCGCACTTGCCGCAGCACTTCTTGGAAGCACCGTCACACTTGCCACAGCAGGCCGTGTCGCCGTGGCCACCGTGGCCGCAGGACGTCGACTTACAGCCGACACCAGCGAGGGCAAAGCAAAAGACAGCGATAAAAGGGAGAATCATCTTCATATTAAATATCCTTGAAAGAGAAAGAGAAAAAAAGATCAAGTGATCATCTTACTATTGATTCCGCTGCTTGCCTAGCGATTTAAGTGATTCATTTAAAACAAAATCCATTGTTGGTAATTGCTTATCAATAAGGGTGCGGAAATACGTGCAAAGCAACCGATTCGCGCGGGTCATCGCATCATTCGTAAACGAATTGATCGATTGATTCGATGCGATCGTGCGTATCAGTTCGACGGTGTTTGCTCGGACGCGCCAGCGTTCGTCGTTCATGCTGTTGCGTGCGGTTAGTCCGCCGAGTTTGGGGTCGAAGCTGTAGGCCTTGGTCTTGGGCAGCGCGCCGCCTGTTTCGACATCGTGATCGAGTTCGGGTTGGTAGCCGACATCGACAAGCAGCGTCCATTGAAACGTAAGCAATGCTTGCCCAGCATTTTCCGCGACAGACAATTCACGCAATAAAGTTTGCATCGCGGCGAACGCGCCGGGGTGCGGGTCTTCGTCAGCGAGCAGCGCGTTGGCTAAGTCCGCCGCGTACATCGCAAACCATTGTGCTTCCAGATTTGTTCGCAGATGATAGTGGTCGTCTTGCAGGTCCCATTCGGTCATCGAGGCGAGCTGGGTCGCGGGCTTGGTGGTGAGGACTGCTTGGCCTAGCGAGAGGAGGTTGATCCCGCCGGAGAATCGCGCGATGGCTGAGGGGCTGTTTCGGCGCGAGCCTTTGGCGACGCCGCGGACCTTGCCGTGCTGCTCGGTAAGCATCACGACGACCTGGCTGGACTCGGACCAGTCCACGTCACGGATACAGATCGCGTTGTCAGTAAACCTTGGCACACCAATAGCGTAGCGGGAGATTCGCTTTGGATCGCGGGACATCGCGGTTAGACTCAATTCATGTCACCCGCCCACGAAAGGCTTCTCATGAAATATGCCCCGCTGATTGTATTTGCATCGCTCATTGCCTTGCTCCTGCCATTCGGCTTTGAGGGGCAGGTCGCAGCAGACACACCTCCGGCTGACCCCGTGGTGCCCTCTGCCTACGTCGTCATCCAGAATGCCGCGCCCAATGACGCGCAGCGGCTTGTCCGTCAGTTGCAGCAGGTCCTCCCCAAGACCCAGGTCGTTAAGCAAGTGCAGTCACCCGACCCGCGTGAGATCAAGCTGGAAGTCACGAATATCAAAGACGTCCGTGCCTTAGCGAACAAAATCCCATTCGCATCGGTTGAATCGGTGGATGTCGCCACGCGGACGATCACGGTTGATTTTGATTTGTAAGTGTCTTCGGGATCACCCGCCCGAGGCGACGCTGGAGACTTGGAAAATCGGTAGCAGCAGCGCAATCGCGACGAAGCCAATGATCGCACCGAGCGTCACGACCATGGCCGGCTCGATGTAGTTCGTGGCCTGCTTAACCTGCTCGTCGAACTCTTCCTCGGTGTAGTCAGCGACTTTGTACATGACATCGCCAAGCCGCCCAGACTTCTCGCCAGCGAAGATCATCTGTGCCACGCTACGTGGAATCAGATTGCTGGAAAAGAACGGGGCAGAGAGCTGCGAACCATTACGCAAGCGCTCGTCTACTTCGTCCCAGAATAAATCGAACTGGGTATTGTTCGTGACCGATCGCGCGATCGGGATCATGTCCAAGATCGGAACGCCCGCCTCAAGCATCGTGCCTAGCGTCCGCATCGAACGGGTCACGTACAGCTTGCGGAACAGCGAACCAATGACCGGCAGGTTCAGCTTGAGCTTGTCGGTAATCACTCGGCCCTGCTCGGTCGTAAAGCCCATCACGCAAGTGGTGATAATCCCGGCGACGACAAGGATGTACGCCCACCAGAAGTTCTGGACGCTATTACTTAGCCCCATCAAGAGCTGCGTCGGCGCGGGCAGTGCTGCGCCACGGTTGGCATAGATCGATGCAAAGCGAGGCAAGACGAACAGCAGCAAGCCCGAAGTAATGACCATTACCGCGGTAATCATGATCGCGGGATACGTCAGCGCGCTCTTGATCTTGCGGGTCGTAACCGCTTCCTTGGCCATGTATTTACTGATTCGATCGAGCATCTTGCCCATCGTGCCAGACATCTCGCTTGCACGTACCAGCGACACCATCACGGAAGGGAAGACCTTCGCGTGCTGGCTGAGTGCCGCAGATAGTTCTCGTCCGCCACGCACTTCGTCGGCGACTTCCTGCAAGACCTTCTTGAACCCTTCACTCTCGGATTGGTCAGCACAACAAGACAGTGCTTCGCTAATGGACACACCGGTGTCGACCATGACCGCGAGCTGGTGAGCGAAGGTGATGACATCCTGCCGGCGGATTTTTTGTCGACCGACGTTGGGTTCCCAGTCTTCATCGTCCGTGTCTTGCGGAGTCGCTTTCGCCGCGGGCTTACTCGTTGCGTTGCTGTCGGTTTTTGCCTGGGCTGCAGATCGTGCGGCCTTGGCGGCTTTGCCTGCGGCCTGCTGCACAGCGATGACGAACATGCCCTGTCCGCGCAGAAGCGCCCCGGCCTGCGATGCGCTTGGCGCCGCGATGATTCCGGTGTTGAGCTGGCCTCGGCCATCTCTCGCTTTGTATTGGAACTGTGCCATCACCCAAGTATCTTTGCGTTAAGCCGCAACGACCTTGAATACCTCCTGTAGCGTGGTCATGCCGGCCATCAACTTCGTGATGCCGTCTTCCTTTAATGTGATGTACTCGGAGCCTTGGCCCGCGAGCATACGAATCTCTTGCAGGCTCGCGCCCTTGCTTACCGCGTCGAGGCAACTCGCGTCGGGTACGAAGATTTCATACAAACCCATGCGTCCCGCGAAGCCGCTGTTGCGACACTTCTTGCAACCCGCGCCTTTCATTGTTTCGCCCAGCTCGTAGCCATCTTTGGCGAGGTGCTCAAGAATACGTTTGTCTTTGTCGTCGTATGTCGCGGGCTCAGCACAGTGCGAGCAAATCTTCCGCACCAGTCGCTGAGCAAGTACACCGCGAAGCGCCGCTGCGACGAGGTAAGGCTCGACACCGATATTGATCAGGCGGGTCACCGCCGAAGGCGCATCGTTGGTATGCAGTGTTGAAAGGACCATGTGGCCGGTGAGCGCGGCTTGTGTCGCGATCTTTGCGGTTTCTTGGTCGCGGATCTCGCCGAGCATCACGACGTCCGGGTCTTGTCGGAGCAGGGCGCGTAGTGCTGAGGCAAAGGTGAAACCCGCTTTGTCGTGGGTCTGGAATTGGTTGATGCCTGCAAGGTTGTACTCAACCGGGTTTTCAACGGTACTGATGTTGATGTCTTCGCGGTTGATTTCTGCAAGCGCGCCGTAGAGCGTGGTGGACTTACCCGAGCCGGTCGGGCCTGTGACAAGTACGACGCCGTTGGGCTGGCTGATCAGCATGCGCAGGGTCTTGAGCATGTGATCGGAGAAGCCGAGCTGGTCTAGGCTAGCGACCGCGTTCTTCTGGTCGACGATCCGCATAACGACCTTTTCGCCGAACTTGCCAGGCATTGTCGAGACGCGAAGGTCGATCTGTCGGTTGTCGACGCGGATGGTGATCGCACCGTCTTGCGGGATGCGTCGCTCGGAGATGTCAAGCGCAGACATAATCTTGATGCGCGAGACCAGCGACGCAAGCATGTGGTACGGCGGCTCGATTTTTTCATAAAGCCGACCATCAACGCGATAACGAACACGCAGCGTACCGTCGTCCGGCTCGATGTGGATGTCACTGGCCGATTCACGCACAGCACTCAAGATGATGTAGTTGACCAGCTTGATCACCGGCGAATCGTCTGAACCCGCGGACGGATCGTCCATGTCGATGCTGTGCTGGGCGATCGTCTCCATGTTGTCGATGTCGAGGCTGTCGCTCGCATCATCGATCACGAAGATATCTTCTTCGCTCTGCCGCATGGTCGAGATCACACTGCGGATGTCCTCGCTCGTCGAGGCGACAAGCTGTACCTGCAAGCCGGTCATCCGTGTGATTTCTTCAGCAAGGAAGACGTTGGCCGGGTCGCTAACTGCAACAGTTAACCGTCCCTCAACCAAAAACATCGGAACAACGCTCTGTTTCTCACAGAACTCGAGGGGTAGCTGTTCGGATAGCGACGGGTCGATCATCGACGCGTCGATCTTTGCAAACGGGACGCCATAGCTGTCGGCGACCGCTTCCATGACCTGATCGCTTGAAACAAAACCAAGCTCAATGAGCACGTTACCCAGTAATTTACGTCCGTCAGACTTGCGTTGATAGTCCAACGCCTGCGACAGCTGGTCGGGCGAGATCATCCCGCGGTCGACCAGGAGGTCTCCGACTCGTACGGGGGTGGTAGGTGGTTTATTTGCGTCTTGCATCGTATCGTTTCGTGGTGTTTATATAAATCCTCGTGCTTATTTCAGATCGACATGCCCTAGCGAAGTGACTGCCGCTTCTATATCTGGGTGGCAATCAAAGCGTGTGCTTAGGCGAGTGACTTCGAGCACCTTAAAGATGTGTTCTGGGCACGCGGCGAGGCGGACCTGACCGAGTAACTCGTTGCACTTATCTTGTAACCAGAGCAACGACTCCAAACCACGCGAGTCGATGAAGTCCAACGATTCGAGATCGAGCACGAAGTCACGTACGTTCTGATCAATGCGTTGCAGAGCTTCGCGTTGAAAGCGGTCTGCCTCTTCGTAGGACAGGTCGCCGTTGATGGAGAACACGGTGACGGGTCCTTTGTCTTCGTATGAAATTTTCATGCGGATTGCTCCTTGGGCGGGTTGCCTGGGCCGATCATTGTCTGGACTTTTGCCGTCACTTCGCGTGGGCTGAAAGGTTTGTGCATCACATCTTCAATGCGGTTTACGCGTTCCTTGAGGATCTGTGGTCTTGATGTGATCATGAGGACAGGCAGTTGATCGTTCAGTAGGTTGGACAGTTCTAGCCCGTCCATACCTGGCATCGTGTGATCGATGATTGCCAGGCTGAATTCGAAGGCATCGGTCAGCGCTAGTGCCTTTTGACCGTTGTTAGCAGAGACGACCTCGTAGCCAGCCTTGCGCAGCGTCATCGACAGCAGGCTGACGATGTGCTGTTCGTCATCAACGACGAGGATGCGTGGTCGGCTCATGATTGCCTTCTCTGCCTCATTTAGCGAGGCGGTTACACACGCGTAGTTCCCCCCAATTGGGTACCACGGCTAACGTTTATGTCGGTCAGGCAGAGTTCCCGGTTAAGACCCTATGAAAAACGACGGTTTTTTAAAACCGCCGTTATAGGTCTCAAGTTGTCCGTCCGAGAAAAGGCGACTTTTGAACTTAGCGTAGCCCTTCGGTCACGCTTGTCAGTAAGTGTTGTGCACGTTTGTTGCCTGGGTCGATCGATAATGCTTGCTTATAGGCGTCGGCTGCAGCGGCGGGTCGTTCGTTCTTTTGTAAGGCGATGCCACGCAGGATCAACGGCGTCGTGTCGGTCGGGGCGAGCTCTGCAGCACGGTCAAACATGCTCAGTGCGCGGTCGAGTCGATCGCGTTTGTTCCACACCATGCCTGCGAGCAAGTAGCCGCGGTGGTCGTCGGGTGCGAGGTTGATCAATCGGTTTGCGGCCTGCAGTGAAGTACCCTCGTCGCCGAGGCGATAAGAAAGTTCACCGAGCTTTGACCAATCGTGGATCGAGGTGGGGTCGAGGCTGGTCAGCGTGTTGTACTGCTTGGTTGCTTCGCGGATTTTCCCCGCCTTGACTAGACCCTCCGCGAGTAGGCGGTGCAGATCGGTACGCTTCGCGCCGTATTCTGTTTCGACCAGTTCGCTGAGCCCGCGTGCTGCTTCGTCGTATCGGCCGACTTCCATTTGTGAACGTGCGACCTCTTCCTTTAGTTTCATATCCTCAGGTGCGAGCATTGAAGCTTGCTTAAACCACATCGCAGCTTTGTCGTGACTCGCTTGGCGACGGTACACGTGCCCCAGCAATGCGCGGACGGTTGCGTTCTGATCGAAGTAGGTCGTTTTGCTTTCGAGCTCGGTGGTTGCTTCGGTGAGCTGGCCCAGTTGCACGAGCATCTCGACTTTTGCGAGGAAGTAGGCGACGTTCTCTGGGTCACGTTCGTAGGCTTGTGTGTACTTCTCTTTTGCGGAGTCGTAGCGTTGCCAACGCTGATCGACGATTCCTTGGAAGTAGTGCGGGTTGGCTTTGTCTTTAGTGCTGTAGTTTTCGCGCTCTTCGCCGTATTCGATTGCTTTAGCGAGTCGCTGGTAGGCGGTTTCGAGCTCAGATTTTTCCAGCGCGATTCGGCCACCCATCAGCCAGAGCTGCGGGTTTTCCATATCGTTGACCATCGCTTCTTCGATGGTTTTCTGCGCCAGGCCGAGCTGGCCGGCGTTGAACTGGTCTTCTGCCATCTGGACCGCGATCGACGACTTGACGGTGTTCCATCGGCCGTCCGCTTCTTTGACCCACTGTTCGCGGTTGTTGGTCGTGTTGTTACAGCCGACCAAGACCGTAGTGATTAGTACGGCGGTTAGAACAGCAAAAGGGATACGTGACAATTTCATCGAACAACTCCAGGAGGGTTGAGGGCGTCTATATGATCTATCGGCGTCAAAGGGGTCCGTTTGTAGCACTTGATCTAGAAACAACGCCGCCCCATTCCTGGAGCGGCGTTGATTGGTTTATCAGTCAGCTAGGCGTGGCATTATCGCCCCGCTGCTTACTCGGTCTGAGTTTCGACGCCGGCTTGCGTGCCCGACTCGGTCGCTTGCTCAATCTCGATGACGATGATGTCGTCCGAGTTTTCTTCAGTAGGCTCTTCGGTCGTTTCGGTTCCGTCAGCGACAGTGCCTGACTCGCCTTCGATCTCTAGCTGGATCACGATGACTTCGTTGTCTTCGTTAGCAGGCTCTTCTGTGACTTCAGCAACTTGTTCGGTTGTTTCAGTCGCTTCTTCGGTGGTCTCGCCGAACTCGTCTGCAAGTGCCGCTTCTAGCCAGGCCTCGTCGGCCGCGGCTTGTGCTTCTTCTGTCGCAGGTGCTTGCCCCGCTTCGGCTTCAGCGTTGGTCACGGGCTCGGGCTCGATTAGTTTTTCGCTTGTGGGTAGCTCGGGCAGTTCGACTTCGGGCTCAGGCATCGCTTCGATACCAAGGGCCTTCATCTCTGCGTCAAGCACCGCGTCATACGTTCTCGTGACGATGCTTTCCGTGTACTTGATATACGAGGCTTCGCCGGTAATCTGCTCCTTGAGGATCAAGGCATCAACCATTGATGGGTTCATGTGTAAGGCCATATCGATGGCGTAGAGTGCCTCGGCCATTTTCTCGGTGCGTGCGCCACCGCTGAGCGTTTGTGCTTCGTCGTAGTGCTTACGAGCGTTTACAAAGTGCGTTGCGGTGAGCTTGCTGCGCGACCATGGAAGGAGCTGTGATCGCTCAGCCAGGCCGGCCGCGTCGACAAGTGCCATGCCTTCTTCGCCGAGTCGGACGAGGGTCTCGTTTTCGACGACTGTTGCTTTGACGAGGAAGATGACTTCCGATCGGCCGACGGTATCGTCTTGACCTTGGAAGGCCTTACCGAGCAGTGGGATATCGCCTAGGCCGGGGACTTGGTTTCGGCTGATCGAGGTGTCGTCGGTGAACAGACCGCCGAGGACGATGGTCTGGCCGGACTTGACGATGACGTTGGTTGTCAGCTCGACGGTCGATTCGTCGGGCGCGTCGGTGGTGCCGATGGTTCGGATGGTCGCATCAGAAACGCTTGGCTTAAGCTCGAGTCGGATCGAGCCATCGCTTGCCACGAAGGGGCGAACGTTAAGTTGCGTACCGACCTCGAGGAACTCGACGGTCTGCGTTTCGCTTGTCTCAGTCACGGTTGTCGATAGATACGCGATCTTGTCACCAACAAGGATGCTGGTGCGGTTGCGGTCTAGGACAGTGACTTTTGGCGGCGCGATCAGGGTCGTGTCGGTGACGCTGTCGAGGGCACTGACGAAGACGGCTGCATCGCCAGCGACGAAGCCGATCTTCACAGCACTGTCGCTGCTGTAGTTGCCGCCTGACTCGATGGCACCGCTGCGCTGATTGCTTGGGGCACCGCCGGAGATTAAGCCGTCGACGATGTCGAGCGGGCTTGCACCGGTCAGGTCGGTGAACAGCGAGAAGTCGACGCCGAACTGGTTGTTCTCGGTCAGCGTTGCACGGAGCACGGTTGCTTCGATGATGACTTGCTTGGGCTGGATGTCGAGGTCTTCTAGGACGGAGACGATTTCTTCGACGGAGTCTTCGTAGTCACGGATGACTAGCGTTGGCGGGCCGGCGTAGTTGTCGGCGCCGACGTCGTCCAGGCTCGGGTCGATGCCGTCTTCGACGTTACCACTGGCGGTGATCGCGCCGTTCTCAGAGAGCATTGGCGTGACAAAGCCTGCGGCCTCGTCGGCACGCAGGTAGTCGAGTCGCAGAATCCTGGTGACGAGCTTGCGGTTGGCGTTCTCTCGCTTCTCGAGCTCTTCCTTGGTCATGACGTAGATGAAGTTGCCTTCTTCGACGTAGCCGAAGCCGTTGGGCTCAAGGATGGACTTCAAGGCTTCTTCGAAAGAAACCTTGTAGAGGTCGGCGGAGACCTTTGCGTTCTCAACGCCGCGCGAAGCGATGATGTTCTTTTGGCCTTGGATGGATAGGAGCTGGAGGACCTTGGTGATCTCTAGCTCTTTGACGTGCAGGTCGATCTCGCCGGTCTCGGTGAGCTCGACGGTTTGTCCCTTGGCGTCGGCGTCGCCTTCAAAGAGTTCGACCTCCTCGGCGACTTCAGCAGCGGGCGCATCTTGTGCTAGGGCGGGGAGGGCCAGGAGTGCGGCGCAAGCGACGGTTCCTAGTAAACGTTGGGTGGTATACATCTTTCGCATGTTCAATACTCCTTGCCGGTTTTTAGCCGGCGACTTTGACCTCGCACTTAGGCAATTACTTGGTAAACATTTTCAACAGGAATGTCAGGCCTTCGCGGGTCAACCTGACTGAGTTTGCGTTGAACGATACGATTTCGAAACCTTCGATCTCGTCGCCAACCCTTAATACCTCGCCGTTGATCACTATCGCGGGCGAATTACCCTGGATCACACTTTGCAGGCGGAGGCTACGAGCCGATTCCACCAACTCACGCTTCCGATCATCGTCAGCGTTGCCGGTGGACTGCACACCCGTGCCTAGGGAATCTTCAGAAGGCACCGGTTTGTAACGGTTATGACGAAAGGAGAAGAGATCCAGCGTCAAATCTTCGCTCATGGCGACCTCGACACTCGGCAGCGGCGGCAAGGTCGGCAGAACATCGGACGTCTGCACACCCTCGCCGTCGGGCGTATCAGCCCCTTGCTGCTGGGCATTCGGATCATCAGCAGTCGCGATTTTTGGCACGTCTTCAAGCAGCATCAAGCGGCCCCAAAGCAACAGCCCGATGGCCATCATCGTTACGAGGATGCCAAACTTTTTCTTATCCGCGGTGGCTTGTCGCCACATTCGGTTTAGTTTCTTTTTCATCGTTGGCCCCCTTGCTCGCGCTCGAAGAAGCTGCTCAGTTCGAGCGTCACGTGGACGAGTCCCGTGGTGTTGTCTTCGTTGCCCACGACTTCGAGTCGTTCGATTCTCACGGGCGGGCCGGCGTTTTCGATCTGTTTAATAATTTCAAACGCGTTCGCGAAGTCGGTTTCAAACCGGACGTCGATCGGCGTCATGGAAAACCGCTTGAACTCTTTCGTGTTGCGGTACGCTGTTTCGTACAGCGTGACACCGCGTTGGATCAAGGTATCTGACACGTGGTGCAGCACGCGATCGTCTAGGTCGCCCTTGGGTAGCACGACCGATCGCTCGCGCAGCTCTGCACGCAACGAGGTGATCTCTTTACGCACGGGCTCGAGATTCGGCCGAGGCGCTTGTTCGAGCTCGGTCTGTTTATTCAGGATTTCGTCGGCTAACGCTTGGCTCTGCTTCTGGCCAGGCCAGAACACAACGCCTGCATAGGTCGCGATGAGGATCCCGACGACCGCACCGGTTTTTACAATGTCACTTTCAATCCGCATCTTGGGCACCCCCATTTGTTTCGACAAACCGACGATCAAGGTCGATCTGCACATCAAGGTGGAACGTCCGTACGAAGTGCGATTTAGTCTGGTCTTGCTTAGAACTACGCAGCGCAACGGATGTAAACACCGGGTCCGCATCCAAGTTGCGGATCAGCGTGACAAGTTGGTCGTCGCTGGGCGCGTGGCCTGTGATCGTGATCTTCATCAGGTTTGGATCGATCGGCTCGTTGGCCTTTGCTTTACCAACGACTTTCTTCTTTTCAGTCGCTACCGGAACAGCCTGTGGCTCGGGGCGCTGTGCCGCGATCTCGATATTAAGCAGGCGGATCGGTTCGGGCGACAAGGCGCTAAGCCGACTAATGACCTGAGTCACGTTGATTGGCTGATAGGTTTCCCGCGCGGTCATGAGCTTTCGCTTTAGGCCTGTGCGTTCTTGAAACAGCCGATCCTGTTCGGTGCGTAGCTGTGCGATCTCTTCGAGGCTCTGGTCAAGTGACTCGGCTTTGTCGGCCAAGGCACTGTCGGGCCCGCTGGTGGAGAGCCATAGGCCTGCCAACGCGACAAGCGTGCCCGCGATGATCATGAACTCCAGCGGCCGACGCTGTTGTCGGCGGTGTGATCGCTTAAACGATTCGGGTAGGAAGTTGATTTGGCTCATGCGGCACCTCGCTTGGCGGAGCCTTTTTGATTGCGTGATGCCAGCCCGATCGCGACGCAATACTGTGCCGGGTTGTCGCTGGGTAGTTGCAGGTTGCTTAGTGTTGGCGACTGGTCGGCTGTCTTCACCGTGGTTTGTAGTCCTTCGCTGAGTTGCTCTGCGAACACGCCGGTCGCACCTTGCCCCGCGAGCCAAGTCGCATCGGGTTTGTGCACGCCGAAAGTCACTGACAGGTAACGCATGCACAGGCTGATTTCGCGGGCTAATGCTGTGGCGTCGATTACGTTGTCCTTGCGGACCAGATCGATCGGTTTGTCGAATATGACTTGCTCGCCGCGGTGGCCAATGATCTCGGCGACGGATTGGCCGAGGTGAATGGTGAGTGTGGCTTGTTCGTTGCCGAGTAATCGACTTAGTGCCGCAGCGGTGGCATCGATTGCGATGGGTTGTAGCCCCGCGTGCTTGAGCGCTAAAGCGTGGTCGTGTACCCCGCTGTTTTCAGCTGCTAAGAGGATGATCTCCTCACGCTTTTCGTTGCCCTGATTGACTTGGCCTGCACGGTAGTGCTGCAGCGATTGGTTCTCGGTGAGCTGGAAACGCTCAGCCGCTTCCCATGCGACCGCCTGTGCCATGTCTTCCTCAGGCATCGGCGGGAGCCGTAGTGTCTTGTATCGAAGTAGTTCGGCCGGTAACGCGCTGACCGACTGCCTGCCCGTGAACTTGCCACGGCGTAAGGCGGCGCTGATCGCACGCTGCGTCTCGGTATGAAAGTTCGGGTCGGTGATCGCCACGTCGTTAGCCAAAGGCTCACGCTCGAACACGTAGCCGTTGGACACCGCCTGTGCGATGCACACGTCCTTTGCCGACACCGCGACCCCGATGGGGTTGCTTGCGCCTTTGATTTTGCCTCCAAATCCCAACACGTTATGTCCCTTTGGCTTATCTGCCTGCTTTGGGCCCCTGCCCCCCTGCGATCCTTAGCTGGTGATCCGATCGACGGTCACGCGCCCTGTAAACGGCGCGATCTTGATTTCGTATCGGTGTTCTTCAAAGCGAAGTTCAATGGTCCCGCCCGATGACGGATTTCCTAGATCGTCGAACTCGATGGTCGAGTCACCATTAAAGCTTGCGCTAACGATTTCGATGCCTTTGAATCGGTTGTCTTCTTCAAAGCTGACTTCGTAGTTTTGCTGGTCGTTGCCCATGCCCTTGGAGGGATTGAACTCCAGGACCCAGGCGGTTGCGCCGCTGTCGTATTTCTCGACGCGGTAGCTGTTGTTGTCGGTATCGAACACGATCCGTCGTGTGCTTTGTTGAGCCATCGCTTCGTTCTGTGCAAAGAGTAGGTCCGCAATAATCATCCGCGCACCGGCCTGAACCCCCAGCGTCCCACCCTGCATCATGTTGGGCACGATTACCGCGGCAGCTAAGCCCATGATCGTCACGGTGATGAGCACCTCGATCAGGGTGTAGCCTTTGGCGTGTTGCGTTTTACCACTTTGTTGCATATCTCTCTTCTGGTAATAGCCACGACGCTACGCGTCACTGGTTCCTACTCTTTTCAATCCATCACGCTTTGCTTGCGATGCGTAGCATCACGGCTGTTTTTATCATCAATTAGTCTTTGTTTGGATCGCCTTCGACCTTGACCGTGATCGAGCCGTCGGAGAGCTTTTTGCTCATAGATTCGACGGTACTCTTAAGGCCTTTGAGTTCCTTAATCATCTCGGCACGCTGTTGTCCGGCATCGACTCGGCCTTGCGCGATCGCTTGGCCTTCTGGATTAATACTGTCGCTAGGCGAACCATTCACGCCGACCCACAGGTTCAGTGCGAGTAGCAGTGCGATGGCGGTCAGAACGGAGTTGAGATATTTCGTATTGGTCATGGCGTTGTCCTGGTTGGCGGTCAAGCCGGGGGTGATCCCGGGGTTGGGTTCATCGGTGGTATCGACTTTGTGGGGTGTTGGGTTTAGGTGCGGTTGGTTGTTGCGGTGCTCTGATTCGTAAGCGGTGTCCGTATAACGAAGCGCAGCCGAGGCGTTTGGGCCTCGGCTGCGTATAGATTTGAATCGTTGACCTGAAACCGTCTTAGTAGGCGGCGACGTCGTTGGTCGTGTCCATGTTCTGCTCAGCTGCAGTCGCGGTCGGGACCGCAGCACGGATCACACCGGTGGTGGTGTTGACGACCCAGCCGTCGGTGCCGTCCACAGCCGTGCCAAACTCGGTTTGGCTAGCAGTTACAACGAAGGGGTTCTTCGGTGCTTGCTGCATGTATGGGCCATAGATGTGTGTACCAGCGGTGGTGCCGACAGTGCCGTCAATGTCGGTTTTGCTGGTCATCTTGGTCCAGTCCCAGGTACCGGCTAGCGTGCCGTCGGACGTTGGGTATTCGTTGTTGTGCTGGTTTTTGTACAGCTCGACCTGGCTACGCAGGGTTTGGAGCTGGCTCAGCACGGACGAGGCCTTGGCGGCGGTCGAAGCGTTGGTGAACTGCGGGATGACGATCGCGGCAAGGATGCCGAGAATCACGACGACGATTAGGATTTCAACTAGCGTAAAACCCTTACGAACCATTTTGCGTGCATGCATGACTTAACTCTCCTGTGAGGTACTTAACTTGTGGCGTGCCGAGACAACGAGTCCCGTACAACACGCCGGCGCGCTTTCGGCTACCCCCGCAAACCACTCGGCTTACAACTAGGGGCCTGCTCCCTTGAACCATTCGCGGGGGCGGCCGAACTCGCGCCTTGCACAATCCAGTTATCGAGCCCGATACGCAGCGACTTAACGGGCCTTGCGTGTGATCGGACATCTGGACACGCCGCAGTTCGGTCTGCGACGATCAGCACGATTAACAACGAATACAACGCCGTGAAATGCAAGTTGTGTCGTAAAGAAACAGGCCGACGCAGGCAGGCGACGGCCTTACAAGTGATACAAACGTTCTTGCCTACTTGATTGAGATGGCTTGATGCTTTGGGGAGACTTCGAAAATTAATTTAAGGCATATCTAACCGCGCAGGCGCAGAGAGCGCATATGAAAACTGTGGGAATAATGTCCTAGAAATAAACCATCAATCCCCCAGATAAGCCAACACCTCATCTAGCAGCGTTCTGCCTTCATCAAAGCTCATCCGCTCATGCGTCCGTGCCTTGTTGCCCCACGCGTAATCCGATACTTCGGCTTCTTGCAGCACGACTGCTTGGCCTGTTGCGACGTGTCCTAAAAAGTAGATAACTCGCTTGCTAACTTGCTTACCACTGCGTTTGGTGAACGTGTAGTGTTCTTTGAAATGATGCTCTTCGTCGATCTCAACATCGCTGATCCCTGTCTCCTCAGCTAACTCCCGACACGCGGTTTCTAGTTCCGTCTCACCCTTTTCCGGGTGCCCCTTTGGAAACGACCAGTGGCCAGCTTGGTGCTGGATGAGTAAAAACTCGCGCTCGCCATCGATCACACGGTAGGGGATCACGCCGCAGGAAAAGTCTTTTTTCATCGTCTGGTCTTTCATGACTATGCTGTTATGGATTGATCGCAACACCTTACTCGACACGGAGCCGATGATGAAACGATTCGCCACCCTACTGACCTGTTTAATGATGAGCCTGCCGATGCTTGCTGAGCTGAAGACCGAAACGATTACCTATAACGATGGCGACACGGTACTGACTGGTTTCTTGGCGTGGGATGACGGGTTGCACGAGACGCCTGATGCGGCTCCTGCGGTGCTGATTGTCCATCAATGGATGGGCCTCACGGACTACGAGAAGGGCCGGGCCAAGCAACTGGCCAAACTTGGCTACGTCGCGTTTGCACTCGATATTTACGGCACGGATTTTAAGCCCACCAACATGCAAGAAGCGGGAAAGGCTTCTGGCGCGTTTAAGAACAATCGGGATCTGTTTCGAAAACGCTTGAACATTGGGCTTGATCAGCTCCAGCAACTAGAGGTCGTAGATACCAAACGTATTGCGGCGATCGGTTACTGCTTCTGCGGGACAGGTGTCCTTGAACTGGCCCGCAGCGGCGCAGAGGTCGCGGGCGTCGTCAGCTTCCACGGCGGACTCGACGCGCCCACGCCTAAAGATGCCAAAAACATCAAAGCCAAGGTGCTTGTGCTCCACGGCGCGGATGACCCTTTCGTCCCGCAAGAGGGGATCGACGCGATGAAGAAGTCATTCAATGATGTGAAGGTTGACTGGCAGATGATCGAGTACAGCGGCGCGGTGCACTCGTTTACCCAACCCATGGCGGGCAATGACAACGCACGCGGCGCAGCGTATAACGCTAAAGCGGACAAACGCTCGTGGCATCACATGCGGACGTTTTTTAACGAGGTCATTGGGAGCAGAGACATCAAGTGATCGCTTTGGCGGGTCAACTTAAGGTTGGCCCGCCGAGTGAACGTTGATGTTTATTCGTCTTCGCTTGGTGCCATGTCGCCGAGTTCGACGAAGCAGGCTTCGAAGGCGAGTAGGACCTTGACGAGCGTGTCGGTTGCTTGGGTGGGGTCGCTGGGCAGATCGAGTTTGCCGTGGAAGACGAAGACTTTATCGTCGTTGCGATAGTGATCGAGTGGGATCTTGATGGATAGGCCAAGGTCGACGAGTTCTTCTTCGAGGAGGTCATCGATCTTGTCGCCGGTGTGGACGAGGTCGCCTTCGATGGAGCCGCTGACCCAGCGGTCCGGGCTGTACCAGCCGACCCAGAGGTTGCTTTCGCTGTCGATATGCGCGGCGTAGTAGCACTCTTCTTCGAGGTGCATCGCATCGCAGCGGACGCCTTGTTCGGTGCGTGTCACGTCCGCGAAGACGTCGGCTTCTTTGAGCGGTTGGAGTGCGGCGTCAAAAATGGTGGCAAGTGTGGCGGTGTCAGGCATGGTTTGATTTCTATGTTTAGCGTGAGACGCGAAGCATCCCGTGCGAATGATCGCTGATTATATCCCATGCTCTTTGCGATGACGCACCGCCTCGAATAGCAGGACGCCCGCGGCGACAGAGGCGTTCAATGAGTCTGCGGATCGGCCAGTGGTGGGGATGCGGACGGTCGCTCCGCCGGTATCTTGGGCGGCTTGTTTCCAAGCATCGCTAAGGCCGCGGTCTTCCGGGCCGATGGCGATCGCGCACGGGCCTACGTAGTCGGCTCCGGTATGCTCGACTTCGCCATCAACGACGGCCGCGATCAGGCGGATATTGTTTTCACGCAGGTAAGCAAGCGTGTCGTCTTCGCTGAGGCTTACCGTCGGCAGCGTAAACACCGCGCCGGTCGATGCGCGGATTGCGTTGGGGTTGACGCAATCGATCGGCGTTCCCGAGGCGATGACAGACCGACACCCGGCCAAGTCCGCCGTTCGCACCATCGCGCCAAGGTTGCCCGGCTTCTCGGTACCGACCGCGATCAAGTCCAAGGTTGATCTGCTAGTGTCGGGCAAGGTATCGAGCGACCAGTCCGGGGGTTCGCACACCGCGAGGATGCCTTCGGGGTCGCGGACGTAGGCGATCTTGCTAAACACCGCGGCGGAGACGTGGACGCGCTCGCAGTCGGTGCTAATCGGCAAGCCGCTGGTGCCGCCTAGCAACTCGTCGCACAACCAGATCGACTCGATGCGCAGCCCAGCGTCGATCGCACGCACCACAGCGCGCATCCCCTCGGCGACGAATAGACCCGACTGCCGTCGGCCACGATGGTCGCGCAGTTTGACCATCGCCTTGACGCGCGGGTTCTGCAGGCTCGTGATCTCGGTCTCGTTACCCACCCATCACCTCAATGATCGCTCGGCAAAACGCGGGGCAGTCGTCCGGCTTACGCGCGCTGACGTGGTGCCGATCGATGACGACTTCTTCGTTGACCCATTCGCTAACGCCTGCGTTGATCAGGTCGTCTTTAATGCCTGGCGTGCTTGTGTAACGGTAGCCTTTGACGGCGTTGGCGGAGATGTTGATCCATGCGCCGTGGCAGATCGACGCGAGGCACTTGCCTTGTTTGTCGATGTCGGCGGTGATGGACAGCACTTCGTCGTAGCGGCGGAGCTTGTTGGGCATCCATCCACCGGGCACGACGAGGCCATCGAAGTCGTCGGCGGACAGGTCGGCGAGTTTGGCTTCGCTGAGCTGCGGGTAGCCGTGCTTGCCAAGGTGCGTCACGCCCACTTCGAGCCCGGCCACGACGACCTCGGCCCCGGCTTCGCGTAGGCGGTACTTGGGGTATTGCAGTTCGAGGTCTTCGTAGTCGTCGCCGACGAAGATGAGCACGCGCTTGCCGGTGAGTGGCATG
>JBGCDC010000521.1:0-9335 GCA_045105055.1 Phycisphaeraceae bacterium
CCGCGGTAGCCGTGGGCCAGGACGATGCGCATCATTCGCATGTATTCGACGTCGAGGTGGTCGCCCTTGTCGTCGAACTTTTTGCACTTGGCGCTGACGGCTTTGGCATAGGGCATCATCTCGTGGACGCCGAGGTAGTTGTCGTACTTGCCAAAGTTACCGAAGTCCGGCAGCGTGCCACACTCGGGCAGCGCGACTTCATCCATCACCTCGGCGAGCCACTTGCCGTTAGACGATAGGCCGCCGTGGTTTTCGACGGTGATGTCGATGTCGAAGCCGCGTGCGAACTCGGTGAGTTGCGCTAGGCCGTCGGCCGCGAGCTTGCGCTGTTCTTCCCAGGGCAGCTTCCCATTACTTTGTGCATTAACACGGATGCAGTGCCCGCCGAGCAGCTTGCTTGCGACGACCCACTTGTAGTGGTTTTCGACGGCTTGCTTGCGCTGCGCCGTGTCGGGGTTACCCAGTGCGCCTTCGCCGTCGACCATGATGAGCAGGGTCTTTACGCCGTGGTCGTCACAGCGTTGTTTCATCTCGCGGACGTAGCCGAAGTTAGTGGCTTTATCTTTGAAGAACTGGTTGACCCATTCGACTGCGTCGAGGTCGTACTCCTCGCGAATGAACTTGCCGAAGTCTAGGTTGTCGATGGTCTTGTCCCAGAAGAGCTTGTTGAGCGACCACTGCGCGACACTGATATCGAAGAGTGCCTTGCCATAGGGTGCGGCGAACTTCGCGTCGTCAGCGGGCTCGGGGAAGCCTGCCTTTTCGCCTTCCGCATGGTTGTCGGCTTTGGCTTGTGAGGGAGCAAGCGAAGCGGCGGTCGCGGCGGTGACCGCAGAAGCGGCAAGAAATTGTCGGCGTGTAGTGGGCTGCATAGGTGGGCTCCGAGAGGTTCGTTGTCGTTTAGAAGTGGTGGGGGCTAATGTTAAATCATACGTCAGGCGTGGCGTATTGGTTTGCGTTCGTACCACTGTAAAGGGCCGGGTAATTCGCAACCTGCGAACTCGATATGGATGACTCGGCGGTGGCTGGGGGATTGAGCCGGGCTCGACGCGTGTAGGCAGAGTGGCCGCATGAGCAGCACGCCACCTAGGCCGACGGTGCAGATCGTTTCGCCGAGCCGTTGTTTTTGTTTTAAGGAATCATCGGGATCGAGTCGGCCGAGAAGATGGCTACCGGGGACACAGCGAAGCGGGCCGTTATGAGGGCCGCAGTCGTCGAGATGGATACGGACCGCGAGCATGTTTTGGAGTATGTCTGCGCTGGCGCGCGTGTGCGGGACGCCGTGCTTCATAGAGGTTGGTCCGAAGCCCGGCGCGTCGACTCGCTCCTGGATGGCAATGGCTTGGTCTTGGTGCCAGCCGACGTGCCAATTCGCGCCTTCGAGTTTGTCGAATAGGAGCGCTCGAACGGCAAAGGCATCGTCACCCAGAATAGATGCGACCAATGATGCGATCGCGGGATCGGTTACGAGCGACCTCGTCTGGGGCACTTGTTCGAAAAGATTGCGCTTGCCGTGGCCCGCGTTGGCTAGCTTTTTCGATAGGACATCGACTTGATGCTGGCTAAGTACATCCTCGACGACCGCGAATCCGTTTTCGCTGATTTGCTCTGCGATGCTTTGTGTCTGTCGCATCACTTGGGTCTTTTGTAAATCGAATACAGCATGAATAGGCCAAAGCTTGTGCAGCCGAGCATCGCGACGATGCCGATGATCGAGAGGTAGCCGAAGCGCGAGCCCTCGTTGTCCGCGGCGAACAGGATCGCGCTGGTGAGGAGTAGCGCGGCGAAGATCAATGCGAGTGATAGGTTTCGGCTGGCGTGCTCGATCGTACTGGTCAGTCGGTCTAGGCCCTTGTGTTCTAACGCGACGGTGAAGTCTTTGCGCTTCAGGTGCGCGAACATGACGCGGATTTCGCTGGGGATATCCTCGACGAGTTCGACGTAAGAGCTGGCGGAGCGTAAGAGGCGTCGCTTGGCGGCGCGCACTGAGTAACGCTTCTTGATCAAGCGCTCGATGTGCGGCTGGACCTGTGCAATGAGATCGAAGGTCGGATCAACGCGGACGCCGACGCCTTGGATCGTGGTGATCGCTTTGATGAGGAAGACAAGGTCGGCGGGGCATTGGATCTTCCATCGGCGGAGGAGCTCGAAGAAGTCGCCGAGCATGTGGCCCAGGTCCATCTCGCTGAGGTCGTCGACCTGGAAGCGCGTGATGAACTCCCATGCGTCGAGACGAAACGCGCGGTCGGCTTCGAGCACGGGGTCAGCCCCGGCGAGCGCGAGCGTTGAGCGAATCGCACGGTCAAGGTTGCCATCGATGACAGACTTGATGAGGTCGGCCAGTGCTTCGGCGGTGCGCGATTCGACGTGGCCTGTCATGCCGCAATCGATAAAACAGATCGCGCCGCCTTCGAGGATGAACAGGTTGCCGGGGTGCGGGTCGGCGTGGAAGAAGCCGTGCTTCAGACACATGCGGAAGACGGCCTCGCTGCCGTTGGCGACGATGTTGCGGCGGGTCTCAGCGTCGAGTGTCGTGACATCCGTTCGGCTCAGTAGCTTGCCCTTGATGCGCTCGATGCAGAGCACCTTGTGCGTACTCTGATCCAAGAACACCTTGGGAAAGTTGATGTTGTCCTCGTCTTTGAAGAACCGGTATAGGCGGCGGGTCGATTTTGCCTCGTGAAGGAGATCGGTTTCTTTTTCGAGTTCGTTCTTAAATTCGCGTACAACGGCGGTCGGGCTGTAGCCTTGCTCGGAAAAGTGCGCCTCGGCAAACTCGGCCAGGCCACCAATCACTTCCATATCAGATTCGATGAGGTCTTCGATCCCGGGGCGCAAGACCTTGAGTACGACCTCGGTCCCGTCGGCCAAGACCGCGGTGTGGACTTGCGCCATCGACGCGGCGGCCAGCGGCGTCTCGTCGATGGATTGGAAGAGTTCGGCGACTTGCGCAGCCCCGCCGAACTCGTCTTCGAGTTGGGCCTGGATCTTTTCGAATGCGATAAACGGGGTGTCGCTTTGTAGCTTTGAAAACTCGTCGGCAATATCCTGCCCGACCAGATCCGGCCGAGTCGAAAGGATCTGCCCGAGCTTAATAAACGTCGGCCCAAGCTCTTCGAGCACCCGACGCATTCGCTCTTCCATCGGCAAGGGTTCACTAGAAGGCTCGGCGGTCTTGCCAAGCAATTCAAGCCCACGATCGATCATCGAGATCACGCCGATCCGTTCGACCAGATCAGTAAAGCCATATCGAACAAGCACGCTCACGACCTGCGCGAGGCGTTTGGTGTTGCGGATGCGCGAAGTGATAGGGTTTGAGATCGCCATGGCACTATTGTAAAGAACCCCCACCTTGCGGTGAGGGTTCTTGGTGGTCAGTAGATTTTCAATCGTGCTTTGTGGCTTAGAAGTGCAGCATCTTGCCTTCGGCGCCGAGGGCGGCTTCGTGAACCGCTTCGCTCAGGGTTGGGTGGGCGTGGACAGTGCTGATGATTTCCTCGGCGGTCGCTTCGAGCCGTCGAGCCAGGCCCATCTCGGCGATGAGTTCGGTGACGTTTTCGCCGACCATGTGGCAGCCGAGGATTTCGCCGTGTGCTTTGCCGGTGATCATTTTGACGAAGCCAGCGGTCTCGCCGAGGGCTTGTGCTTTTCCGCTTGCTTGGAAGGGGAATGAGCCGACGTTGTAGTCGAGGCCTTGGTCTTTGCAGGCTTGTTCGGTCAGGCCGATGGACGCGACTTGTGGGTGGCAGTAGGTGCAGCCGGGGATGGAATCGTAGTCCATATCCGGGACGTCATGTCCGGCCATGCGTTCGACGCAGATGACGGCTTCTTCGGAGGCGACGTGTGCCAACCAGGGCGGGCCGATGACATCGCCGACGGCGAAGATGCCTTTGACGGAGGTTTCGTAGGTTGCGCCTTCTTTGCGGTAGTCGACTTTGATGTGTTCTTTGAAGAGTTCGACGCCGAGCTTGTCGGCCATGAGTCCGTCATAGCGGCCGCGGACGCCGATGGCGACAAGGAC
This sequence comes from Phycisphaeraceae bacterium, assembly GCA_045105055.1. Classification (GTDB taxonomy): domain Bacteria; phylum Planctomycetota; class Phycisphaerae; order Phycisphaerales; family Phycisphaeraceae; genus JAHQVV01. The sequence continues at coordinate 4,022 of JBGCDC010000521.1, forward strand.
CTTGTCGGCTTCGATGGTTTCGGTCGCATCACTGTCATCGCCGACCTTCGCGACGACGGCTTTCACGCCGGTCTCCGTGACTTCGATCGACTTGGTGATGTGGCCGGTCTTGATATTGATGCCTTGCTTTTTGAAAGCTTTTTGCACGGCTTTAGAGCTGTCGGCGTCTTCGATCGGCATGACACGGTCTTGCATTTCGATGACGGTGCATTCGGTGCCGAAGGCGTTGTAGAAGTAAGCGAACTCCATGCCGATGGCACCGGAGCCGACGATGAGCAGTTTTTCGGGCTGGTCTTGCAGCGTCATGGCTTGCTTGGCGGCGATGACTTTGTCGCCGTCAAACGGTGCGCCGGGGAGTGCGCGGGGTACGGCACCGGTGGCGATCATGATGTTCTTGGCTTTGAGTGTCGCGGTGGCCTCGCCGGTGTGTTCGGTGTCGCTCTTGTCGAAGACTTGAACCTTGCCGGGGGCGGGGATGTAGGCGTGGCCCTCGAAGTGGGTGATCTTGTTTTTCTTGAAGAGGAAGCCGACGCCTTTGTTGAGTTGGTCAGCGACGCCGCGCGATCGGCCGATGACTTTGCTCCAGTTGTGGCTGACGTTATCGGCGGTGATGCCCCATTGGTCGGCGTCGTGGGTGAGCTTGCTGTAGAACTCGGCACCGGCGAGCAGGGCTTTTGTCGGGATGCAGCCCCAGTTGAGGCAGACGCCGCCGAGCTTGTCGCGTTCGACGACAGCGACGGACATGCCGAGCTGTGCGGCGCGGATCGCGCCGACGTATCCGCCGGGGCCGCCGCCGATGACGACGAGGTCGAAGGTTTGTTCGTTGTTGTCAGCCATGTTCGGCTCCTTGCGTTTCTTATTTTGAAAGACGGGTATTGTAGCGGTTTGGGCGCGACTCATCGGGCCAGCGATTTGCCGCAACGCAGCGGTCTATCTATAACCACGAACCATGAATAGCCCCTGCCGCAAGGTAGGGGTTCGCATCACAGACCGCCTGAACCCTTACCTTGTGGCGGGGGCTATTGAAAATCCTTACCGAGATACAACCGTGACCACACCACTTAAACTCGCCGTCCTCCCCGGCGATGGCACCGGACAAGAAGTCACCGATCAGGCGCTGAACATCCTTGATGCCGTCGCGCCCAAGCACGCGATTCAAGTCGAAGCGACTCACCTGCCCTACGGCGGGGCGCACTACCTTGCGACCGGTGAGGTCATCACCGATGAGCAGGTCGACGAGCTGCGCGACTACGACGCGATCATGCTCGGCGCGGTTGGCCACCCGGATGTGAAGCCCGGCGTCCTTGAGAAGGGCCTGCTCCTTAAGCTCCGTTTCCAACTGGACCAGTACATCAACCTCCGGCCGGTGAAGCTGTACCCGGGCATCGAAACGCCGCTTGCGAACAAGACGTCCGACGACATCGACTTTGTCTGCGTGCGAGAGAACACGGAAGATTTGTACTGCGGTAACGGCGGACGCGCTCGCGTTGGCACGCCACAAGAGATCAGCACGCAAGAGATGATCGCGACGCGCTTCGGCGTCGAGCGCTGCGTGCGTTACGCGTTCGAGCTCGCAAAGACGCGCCCCCGCAAGCATCTGACCCTCGTGCATAAGACGAACGTCCTCACCCACTGCGGCGGGACGTGGTTCGACACGTTTATGGACGTTGCCAAGGAATACCCCGAAGTCGAGACGGGCTATCACCACGTCGATGCGTGCTGCATGTACATGGCGACCAAGCCGGAGATCTACGACACGATCGTCGTGCCCAACATGTTCGGCGACATCATCACAGACTTGGGTGCTGCGGTCGCGGGGGGCATGGGCATCGCAGCGTCGGGCAACCTGAACCCAGACCCAACGGCCAACAGCGTGTCGATGTTCGAGCCGGTGCATGGCAGCTCGCCGGACATCGCTGGTCAAAACAAGGCCAACCCGCTCGCCGCGATCGATTCCTTGGCTATGCTGCTGCGTGAGACCGGTCGGGTGAAGAGCCAGGACGCCCTGATCAAAGCGGGCGACGACGTAGCGGCGGCGGTGCAAGCAGTGACGCCGAAATTCACCGGCAAACGCCTAGACCGCAGTGGTTACGGGACCGACGAGATCGGCCAGATGGTACTGGACGCGCTAGCCTAACCCGTACGGGTCACAACGAGTTACACAACACCTGCGACCTATCTAATCGACCGATCCGGCCGATAGATGGGATATGCAAAGCTCTCCTAACAACGCAAGTAACCAGTCCGAAATCCTGCTCGAGTCCGGTACCAACGAGCTGGAGATCCTGGTCTTCAACTTGGCAGGCCAACGCTACGGCGTCAATGTCGCGAAGGTCCGCGAGGTCATACTCCCGGTCAAGGCAACCGCCAGCCCCGATCAGCCCGAGGCAGTGATGGGGATGTTCAACCTGCGGGGTAAAGTACTCCCGCTCGTCGACCTGCACCACTACTTCGAGCTCGGCCCGAACGAGCTGGACGGACCGGACAATCGCCGCATCATCGTCACTGAGTTTAATGGCCAGATGGGTGCGTTCCTCGTCGACGGCGTCGAGCAGATCCACCGCATGTCTTGGCAAGACGTTCGCGAAGTCCCTTCAATCCACGAAGGGGCCAGCCACTTCTCCGTCACCGGCGTGACCGAGATTAAGGGCAAGCTGATCCTCATGCTTGACTTCGAATCAATCGTCGATCACATCGCACTCAACGATCAACTGCACATCAAGAAAGTCGAGAACACCCTCGGCGTCGATCGCGAGTCAAAGCGCGTCTTCATGGCAGAGGACTCGCGATTCATCGGCAAGCTGATGATCGACCTGCTCCACAACAGCGGCTATACCCAAGCCAAGCTATTCCGCAACGGTGGGCTCGCATGGCAAGCACTATCTGAACTCAAAAGTACCGAGCAGCCGCTACCCGAGCTACTCGTCTCCGATATCGAGATGCCGCAGATGGATGGCCTTGCCTTAACGCGCAATATCAAAGAAGACGCTGTGCTTAGCGAGATCCCCGTGATCTTGTTTTCTTCGCTGATCACACCCGACACGTTGCATAAGGGTCAGCAGGTCGGTGCGCTCAAGCAAATCAATAAGCCGCAGCTCAGCGAGCTGGTTCAGCTGATCGACGCATATTTTGCAGGCACGCTTAGTCAAGCGGCGTGATGATTTGATCAGAGCACGAAGCGTGAGCGAGTGTCAAGAACCCTCTGCCGTTTAGGTCACTCGCTCACGCTTCGTGCTCTGATAATTCAAAACTACTCCGACGCATTGAGCCGATGGGTGATCACGCGCACTTTGCACGGGTGACCCGTGCTTGATTCGATCAGTGTGTCTAGCTCATCAGCTAAGTCGATAGCGTAGGCGTCTTGCGTCGCTAATAACGTGACGGTGTAGATAGGCTGGTCGCCAGAGATATCTAATACAACAGTATCGAAGGTGATCCCTTGGTTCGCCTCAGTTACTTGCTCTAGCTTTGCCTCGAGTGACTCGCTGACTTCATCCTTGGGCAGCGAGTCGTACAAGAAGTAAACCAGTGGGACGGACAGGATCACCGCTCCGACGGTTAGGCCCATGATGGCGTGACGGGTCCAGCGTTTTTCGCGGGCGTGTAGGTGCTGTGCCTGCATCCCGACGGCAAAGAGTGCCGCTGCTGCGCCGAGCACGATGGCGATGATGTTGGTGAAGAACAGCATCGCGGCACCAGCGGACGTGACAAAGTCGCCATGGGATAGCGCGACGCCACTCGTCGCGATCGGCGGGACCAATGCTGCCGCAATCGCAACGCCAGGTAAGGCACCAAGCAGGTTGGGGCGAGCGGTGGCATACGCCGCGGCGATGCCGGAGATTAGTGCGACCGCAAGGTCCAGCGCGTTAGGCTTACCTCGGCTGAACATCTCTGTGGTGATACCCGCGTGCGGGATGATCGTGCCCATCAGCGTCGCTAGCAGCAGCGCGACTAAGAAGCCGAGCAAGACGGACTTACTCGCGCTGCGCATCAGGAACCCGTTGCCTTGCACGACAGCTAAACCGCAACCGATCAATGGCGTCATCAACGGCGCAACCAACATCGCACCGATCACCACGGCGGTCGAGTTCTGCATCAGGCCCAGCGTCGCGATCGCGGTAGACAGGCAGATCAATGCGATGAAATCAAAGTTCCATTGGCTAGCGTTCTGGACGCGTTCAACCAGGCTGATGCGGTCTTCACGCTCAAGTTGCGGGATGGCTCGGCTAAAGAAGTGTCGAACGCGTTCGGCCGTCGCGGTCATCAATGGCTTAGCTTGGCGGACAACCCCAATCGCTAAGCCGGACTCATCGTTGAGGACCTCGTTCGGCAACATTGAGAAGAGTGCCTTGCGCGCATGCCATTGGTTCGCGGCACCGACCAGTAATAAGTCGTACCCGCCGCGCTCAACCGCACGCGATAAGCCCTGTCGGAAGTCTTTGGCGATCTCCACAATCGGCCGGACCTTGTGCTCCTCGTGATTGTCGCCGACCGCACGGCGGATCGCCTTATCCAATTGCCGTTGACCGACGTACTCTGCCTCGGGACCGATGTCTGGCTCGATGTAGAGCGCGTCGACGCCCGCAGGCCCAGCCTCGTTCAGCGAACAAGTTGGATCGGGCAGTTGCGTGATCTTACTGGCCAGCTTGATCGCCTCGCTCGCGTGCGGTCCGCCGGAGGTTGGCACCAAAATGCGTTGGCAACGGGTCCCGGTGCTCTGTGCGCCGAGCCGAAGCAGCAGCACCATGCACGACGCCTCACGAAACAGCTTCACGGGCAGCGCTTCCTCATCCCCCTTGGCCTTTGCGTGCTTGGCGATGACAAGCAGCTTCGCCCCGTGCTCGGCAACTGCTGCAAGCAGCGCGTCACCCGGGTTGTCAGCTTTCACTTTAACCAGCACGATCTCAACCTGAGGGGTGCGCTCTGGCTCGCTTACTTGTTCGTCGAGTTCTTGCTGTGCAACCACCATCCGCGCGTGACTATCGGTGTAATCACTCACCGCCGCACGGACCTCTGGCACAGGCTCGGCATCCTCTGCAGTCTCTTTGGTCACGGGCACCAGCGCGACAATATCTTCGCCCCGCGACCGAGCGCACTGCCAAGCCCACCCGATCATCGCCGAGGCTTGGACCTGTCCTGTGATAATGACTGCGATTGCCATCGGAATAGGGTAACGCGGTTAGATCACACGCATAGGAAAACATAGAAAAACGCCCGACGCGCTACAATGCGCGCCGGACGTTTGATGGGGGGCTGGTAGTAGGCTGGGCATGAGCCCGGCGAGGTTGCGCGGTTTAGCCGCGGTCGGTCTTGA
>JBGCDC010000522.1:0-2705 GCA_045105055.1 Phycisphaeraceae bacterium
ATTGATCGAACCAGTGCTTCATCTCAAAACCCGGGAAGATCGCAAACGTCGCGACCCAAAGCTGAGCGTCGGCCTTGCTTCCGTCGGCAAGCTCGCGTTTGATCGTATCGTCTTTGCTGCGCGTGTACGTCGTAACGTAAGGCGTCATCCCCACGCTCACGTCGAGCGTATTTAATTCAAAGGACTCGACGCCGCGCTCCAGTGACAGGTCCATCACGATCGATGCCTGTGCCGCGGTGAGGTAGTCGCCCTTGATCGGTGGGAGCTGTCGCTTGATCGATCGGCCGTCCTGCGCGCTGGTGAGTTCGACGCCGTCCTTAACAAAGCGGTATGTCTTCGTGACGGTGTCGCTGCCCGCTTCAGTGGTGACGACGATGTGCAATGGCTTGAAGTCTTTGGTCTCGGTCCAGACGACGCGATGGTTGTGCGTGGACTGCTCGCCGCCATGCGACTCGACGCGGTGCTCGAGGTAGGTGCTGACGATCGTATCACCCTGAATGCTCATCGAGACACGCCAGTAGCCCGATGCCTTGCCGTCGATGGTGTCGAGATACCAGTGGTCGAAGGTGTGGTCCGCCGGGTCCACTTGCACAAAGTCGATCGGCTGGGCCTGAACGGCTACCGCGAACAACAAAAGCAGCAGGGCGGGCAAAAAGCGGTACTTATATAGATACGCCATAGGCCTATGCTACGACGAGACTCACCGCAGAGGTTGATCGTGACACCGCCAAACCCCTTCCAGCGGCTCAAAACCGTACGGACGAACTCATTTGTCCCGATTTTGCCGCCCGAGCCGCACCCTGATACACTATGCGGCTCGCATCTGCGAGCTTCATTTAGAACGCCTGCTCGGCCCGTGGACGGTTCCGCGACGCTTGGCAGTGACGGGATTGGAAACACACCATGAGTATTACCGCAAACAAAAAACAAGAAGTGATCGGCGAATTTCGCCGTGACGACAAAGACACCGGCAGCCCCGAAGTCCAAGTCGCTGTGCTCACCGAGCGCATCAAAGAATTGACCGTCCACCTCAGGCAGCACAAGGCCGACCACGCGTCGCGCCGCGGCCTGCTCAAGATGGTCTCGACTCGTAACCGCCTGCTGCGTTACCTGCGCGAAACCAAACGCGAAACTTACCTCGAGCTGATCTCGAAGCTGGGTCTGCGTAAGTAAATCAAACCTCTCGTTGTTAGCCGTTAGCCTTTAGCCCAACGCCTTGATGTAGATCTTTTGATCTGCTTTAAAGCGACTGGCTAAAAGCTAACGGCTAACAGCTTTTTACAACCGACCGACGGGCCCGCGAGGTAGCGGGCGGGGGTGTTGAAACGCAGCATCGTAGAAAAGCATAAAAGCAGAAAATAAGCCCGCGGATCAGTGAGCTGTTTGTCTTCATTTTTGATTTTCTGCTCTTCTACGATTCTGTTTTTTAACCCTCTTGATAAGCCGACGATCGATTCAACCCGGTGCATCTGACGCTGCGATAGCCATGCACCGGCATCATGACAACCGCGCTATCGCAACAAGGAAATATCGTAATGTCGATTTTTGAAACCCACCGTGTCGAGCTCGAGCTCGGCGGCCGGACGCTATCCATCGAGACAGGCAAGATCGCTAAGCAAGCTGGCGGCGCTGTCTTCGTTCAGTACGGCGAGACCGTCGTGCTCGGCACCGCAGTCCGATCCGACCCACGGCCAGGCCTAGACTTCTTCCCGCTCACCGTGGACTACCGCGAGAAGATCTCTGCAGCAGGCAAGTTCCCCGGCGGCTTCCGTAAGCGCGAAGGCGCACCGAACCAAAAAGAAGTCCTCACCATGCGGAACATCGACCGGCCGATCCGCCCGTTGTTCCCTAAAGGCTACATCGACGAAGTGCAGATCCAATGCTGGGTCATGGCATATGACGGCCAAAACGAACCCGACGTCCTCGCAGGTACCGCTGCTTCCGCAGCACTCTCGCTGAGCTCCGCGCCGTTCCAAGGCCCGGTCGGTAATGTCCGCGTCGGCCGAGTGGACGGCGAACTGGTCATCATGCCCACCGCAGCCCAAGACGCCTACTCCGACCTGGACATGCTGCTCTGCGGTCACGAAGACGGCATCAACATGATCGAAGTCGGCTCGTACGAAATTCCTGAGAAGGAAATCAACGAAGCCGTCGCCTTCGGTTACGAGTACGTCAAGCAGATCACCGATCTGATCAAAGAACTCCAAGCCAAGTGTGGCAAGGAAAAGGTCGGCGGCCCTGTCGTCGTTCCCGACGAGATCGCGGCGAAAGTCGAATCACTCCGCGATGGTCTTCGTGCAGCCAAGAGCGGCGGGTCCAGCAAGGCCGAGCGCGCCGATGCGGTCCGCGAAGTCAAGGCCGAGTTCATCCAGAACAACTACCCCGAGCCCGACGAATCGGCGACCTATGCCGCGTTCCAAAACCACAAGAAGACCATCAACATGGTCAAGGTCGCCATCCACGACCTCGAAGAAGTCATCACCCGCGAGATCATCCGCAGCGGCAAGCGTACCGACGGTCGCGCTGTTGACGAACTCCGCCACATCGAATGCGAAGTCGGCATCCTCCCCCGCGTGCACGGCTCTGGCCTGTTCACCCGTGGCGAAACGCAGTCCATCGTGACCGCGGTCCTCGGCACCGGCAAAGACGAGCAGATCGTCGACGGCCTAGGTGCGGAATACTCCGAGAAGTTCTACCTGCACTAC
>JBGCDC010000523.1:0-10644 GCA_045105055.1 Phycisphaeraceae bacterium
CACGTCCTTGACCACGTCGTCGTACTGCGGGTCGTCCTGCATCGTGCCCGGGGTTCCCAACATATGCATCAGCACGATCGGCACGCCACGCTCCGCCGCGAGTTTGAACATCGCCTCATCCTCTCGGCCGGCCGAGACGTCGTTGAGTATCGACGCACCCACATCCATCGCGGCGGTTGCGACCTCGGCTAGCGTTGTGTCGATGCTGATCACGACCTCGTTGAAGCCCTGCTTGTCCAGAGCGGCACGTAGTTGGCGGATCGGCTCGACAACGCGATTGATCTGCTCAGCTGCGGTGACGCGTTCGCTGCCGGGGCGGGTGGACTCGCCGCCGACGTCGATGATCGCGGCGCCGTCTTGCGCGAGTTGTACGCCGTGGGCAACCGAACGTGCGACGTCAATGAACTGTCCGCCATCGGAGAAGCTGTCGGGCGTGATGTTGAGGACGCCCATGAGTCGGGGGGTGGTGTTGGCGGGGGGGGTGTTCATCTTTTGAAAGTTTAGAAGAAGACTGAATAGCCGGCGGCCTACGGACACCGGGCGAGAACGCGATGCGTGCCAAGGAGGAGTCAAATGCGCTCGCGTCCAGAGCCCGTAGGTCTCCGGCAGTTAGATTAGATCCGCTCGACAGGAGCCTTACCCTCCCAACTGGTTTTACACCTCGCCCTTGAGCCAGCCGTCGCGGAAGTAGCGTGTGATGAAGACGATGCCGCGGATCGTGAGTTCGGTGCAGAGCGCGATCCAGATGCCGTACAGGCCGTAGTCGAGCACGTAGCCAAGCAGGAAGGCGAGGGGCAAGCGCACGAACCACGTCAGCGTATTGGAGAGGATCGCGGGAACGCGGGTGTCGCCGGCCCCGCGCATCGCGCCTTGGAGGACGAGCGCACTGCCGAAGAAGAACTGGACGTAGCCGCAGAGGCGGACGAGCTGTGGGGTGTTGTCGCGGAAGACTTGTTTATCGGTATAGATTTGAACGAGCTGCTCGGGGAAGGCGATGAAGACCAGGCCCAGCGCGGTCATGATGCCTGCGCCGAGGAACCAGCACTGCTGCGCCGCCTTGCGGGCCATGGCCGGGTCGTTGGCGCCGAGGTACTGCCCGGTGAGTGTGCCCGCCGCAGCGGCGAAGGCGAGTGCGGGCAGGAAGCTGATCGACTCGATACGGATGGCGATGATGTGTGCGCCTTGGACGGAGTCGCCGATGGCGCTGGCTGCGCCGATCAGGCCGACGATCATGATGATGATCCAGTTGCCCGCCCAGTGACCCCCGCGATCAAGCAGCGCGGGGTAGGCGACGCGCCAGATACGCTTCATGGTGTGCGCGTGGGGGCGTAAACGATGCAGGTGCAGGCGGAGCGAGCTGTTGCGTCGGGTGATGAGGCGCATCATGAGCAGCGCGCCGATGGTCCAGCCGATGCAGGTGCCCCATGCGATGCCTGCGACGCCGTAGCCCAGGCCGACCATGTAGTCCGTGTCATTAAATCGCACCTCGACGCCCGCCAAGAGCACGGTGGCGACGAGGTTGATCACGTTCATGATGAGCATGACGAAGAAGGGCGATCGCGTGTCGCCCGCTGCGGTCAGGCAATGCACCGACACGAACAGCACCGCCGCGATCGGCAGGAACGCCGCGACCAGGCGCAGGTACACCGACGCCATCGCCAGCGCCTCGCCCTCGAGCCCCGCAGCCGCGCCGATCACATCCGCCAGCGCGATGATGAGCAGGCCCGTGATCGCGCCGATCGACACGCCCATCACGAGCGTCTGCCCCAGCCCCGCGTGTGCCAGTCGTTTGTGCCCGCCGCCGACCGCCCGTGCGATGAGCGCCGCGCCGCCGGCCCCGATGCCCATCACCATCAAACCCATGAACCAGTTGATGTACCCGCCGATGGCGATCGCGTTCGCCGCGTCCTCCGTCGGCTGATACCCCGCGACGATCGTGTCCACCGTCGAGACCAGCCAGCTCAGCAGCTGTTGCAAGAAAGGCCAGATCGCCAGCACAAAGATTTGTCGGCGGAGTGACAACCCCGCGAGTCGGCCGGACAGCTTCTTAGGTTGCTTGACTGCCGAGAGAGAACCCGCGCCCTCGTCGTCGTCTGCTTGAAAGGGCGTGTCCGGGTTAGGCATGGCAGAGAAGGATGATATCGCGTAGCGCAGTGTTACATTTTAGGTCGCGTGAGTTGGGCGAAGTCGGGTCGCTCATTGGGAGGGCGAGGCTCCCAACTAACCGGACTGCATCCGCGCACACCTCAAACCGACACACGTGCCCAGCGGTTGGTGTGGTAATAGAACCAGAACACGATGCCGCGGACGCCGATATCCATCATGATCCCCAGCCAGATGCCCCACAGCCCCAAGCCCATCGGGAACGCGAAGACGTAGGCCCCGCCGAGGCGGAAGATCGTTAGCCCAGCGAGGTTGATGATCGCGGTGTTGCGCGTGTCGCCCGCGCCCTGCATCGCGCCGTTCAAGATCAAGTTGACCGCGAGCAAAGGCGTGACAAACGCGGAGATCTTCAGCAGCGGCGGAGCGAGCTCGAGGTGAACCGCCGTATCCGGGCTCAGCAGGGCGACCAAGTTGGTCGGGAAAAAGAAGAACAAGAACGAGCAGATCAGCATGATGCCAAACGTCCCGCACAGCGCGAGATACGTCGCGCGCTTGGCCCGCGCGGGATCGCCTAGCCCGAGGTACTGACCCGTGAGTGTCGAGGCGGCGACGGAGATCGCGTAGCCAGGCAGAAACGAGATCGAGTGGATACGCATCGCGATCGAGTGCGCACCGTAGGCTCCGTCGATCATCAGCCGACTGATGTAGAGGAGTAGCGTGAAGTTGATCACCCAGAACGCGAGCTGATAGTAAAGGTTGGGCAGCGCGACGCGGATGATGCGCTGCATCGTGTGCCAGTGCGGCTTGAGCCGGTGTGGGCGGAGGCGGAGTTCCGATTGTCCGGTCAACAGAATGACGAGCACTGCGATACCGCCGACGGTCCACGCGATGGCGGTACCCCAGGCGATGCCGGTGACGCCGAGGCCTAGGCCGATGGTTTGGTTGTCGCCGATGCTCAGCCCGCCGAGGCCGACGCTGACCGCGATGTTGATAACGTTGACGAAGAGCATCGCGAAGAACGGGCTGCGCGTATCGCCGGCTGCGCGAAGCACTGCGCCGCCCGTAAATAAGACGCCGCACATCGGGATGCCGATCGCGGTGATGCGGATGTAGTCCGAGGCCATCTGCTGGGAAATGCCTTCAAGCCCAAAGCCTGCGGCGATCCACGGCGCCGCGATGAAGATCGCTGTGCCTGCGAACAAGCCCGAGCCGATGCCGAGCAGGACCGCCTGCCCCGTGCCCGCGTTGGCGAGTCGTCGATGGCTTGCCCCGATAGCACGCGAGACGATTGCCGCGGCGCCGACGCCAACCGCGGCCTGCAAGATCGTCATGAGCCAGACGAAATAGCTGGCTACCGCAATCGCATCGATCGCATCGACGGCCGTGTTTTCACCGGGCAGTCGGCCGGCGATCGCGAAGTCGACCGTGCCGACCAAGAAGTTGAGAATCTGCTCGAGCAACGGCCAAAGCGCAAGCACAAAGACTTGGCGCGGCAACGACAAGCCCGCGAGCTTGCCCGTGAGTTGTTTTTGGCTCAGCTTGTTGAGCTTCGGCGTGGCGGGGGGCGCCGGGTCGCCGGTGCCCAGCAGCGCGCCGCGCAGGCCGGGGATACCTAAGCGACGCTTGCGCTTGGGTTGGCCTGGGTCGTGTTGGGGCGGGTCGGTGTCTGGCATGGCGAGCACGCGATCATAGCCCGATGCCGCGTTGGCGATGATCTCAAAACTCTACAATGCCGGGGCTATGCCACGCACCCTCCAACTCGCCCTGCTCCAGCACGCCTGCCCGATCGAGGCAGCCAAAGCCGACCACCTCGCGACCTGCGAGCGATTGATCCGGCAGGCCGCCAATGACGGCGCACAACTCATCGTGACGCAAGAGCTCTTTGCCGGGCATTACTTCTGCCAAGTTGAGGATGATGCACTGTTCGATCTTGCCGAGCCGATCCCCGGGCCGACGAGTCAGCACATCGCGTCGCTCGCCGCCGAACTCAATGTCACCATCAGCGCCTCGCTCTTCGAGCAGCGCGCCGCGGGCCTGTACCACAACACCACCGCGACCTTCGGCAACGCCGGCCAACTCATCGGCACCTACCGCAAGATGCACATCCCCGACGACCCACGCTTCTACGAAAAGTACTACTTCACGCCCGGCGACCTCGGCTGGCAAACGTTCGATCTACCACCAACTCAACCTTCAAAAAGGGGTCGGAAGGTCGGCACCCTCGTCTGCTGGGACCAGTGGTTCCCCGAAGCCGCGCGGCTCACCGCGCTCAAGGGCGCCGAGCTATTGCTCTACCCCACCGCGATCGGCTACTACAACGACGCCGACCAAGGCGAGCCTGCGGACGTCCGCGAGCAACAACGCATCGCCTGGCAAACCATGATGCAGAGCCACGCCATCGCCAACGGCGTCTTCGTCGCCGCCGCCAACCGCATCGGCACCGAAAACGACCTCACCTTCTGGGGCTCGTCTTTCGTTTGCGCACCCGATGGCAGCATCATCGCGCAAGCCTCGCAAAACCAAGAACAAGTCCTACATGCCGAGCTAGACTTCGACATGATCGAAGCACAACGCCGAGGCTGGCCGTTCCTTCGTGATCGGCGGATCGACGCCTACGACCCGCTGCTCAAACGAATGGACGACGCATGAACCCGCTCTTATTTTTATTGCCCGCGTTCAGCATCTACCTCGTCATCCGCGCAGTGATGCACAAACGCATCGGCCGGAAAAGATGGTTCATCCACTACCTGTTCATGGCCGGCTTAACCATGTGCATCTTTCTTTTCGAGCTCTGGATGCGCTTGCGGTGAGCGCAATGAGTTCGATCTGAAAAATGCATTGGGAGGGCGAGGCTCCCGTCGAGCCGCGCGTCACAGATAATTCCCGGCTCAGCAGGAGCTTCGCCCTCCCAACAGCCAAGTCATCGAACACAACCTCATGCTTCAAACCCACCCGACCATCGACGCCATCGACACGATCGAGCAACCGACACAAAGCGCCAAGGCGCTGGGCTACCGCATGCCCGCCGAGTTCGAGCCAATCGAATGTGTCTGGGTTGTCCCGCCGCACAACGACGAGACCTGGCCCGGCTGTTTCGAAGCCGCGCAAATACAACACGCCGACTGGGTCGATCTCATGCGGCCACATGTCGAAGTAAAAACGCCCGGCTCGCTAGGCATCGATACCAACGACTCGTGGATCCGAGACTTCGGGCCGATTTTCGTTGTGAAGGATCAGGTAACAGGTGACAGATCGCAGGTCGCAGATAGCGGGTCGCAGATGCCGGTGATGGCCCGAACCCTGCGACCTGCGCCCCGCCACCTGCCCCTCGCCTGCCACGACTTCCACTTCAATTCCTGGGGCACGAAGTACGAAGCGGTCCGCCCGCTTGACGATGTCGTGCCACAGCACCTCGCCGCCAAGCTTGGCCTGCCGCTCTGGGTCCACGACTTTGTCCTCGAAGGCGGCAGCATCGACGTCAACGGCAAGGGGACCGTAATGACCACCCAGCAGTGCCTGTTCAATGCAAACCGAAACCCTTGGGCGACCCCAGAAGTGATCGAGGCAACCATCCACGACGCGCTTGGAACAAGCCACATCATCTGGCTGCCCGGCGGGATTGCAGGCGACGACACCGATGGGCACATTGACGATGTCGCGCGGTTCGTCTCGCCGGAGTGTGTCGCGGTCGTCGTCGCGCCCGAGGGACACGCAGACCATACGACCACGCAGCGGAACCTCGAAGCCCTGCAAAAAGCGCGGGATCAAGACGGCGAGCCCTTGCACATCGTTGGCCTGCCCACACCCGAGCCGATCATCTACGACTTTCCACCGCTGCCCAGCGTCGAGACGCCCGGCCCATCGCCGGTGCCGGCCAGTTACGCGAATTTTTTAATCGCAAACGACGCGGTATTTGTGCCGGTTTTTGATCAAGCGACGGACGATGTGGCGTGTGGCGTCTTGGAGAAGGTCCTGCCCGGCCGATCGATCGTGCCGGTGCGTGCAGAGCACTTGGTGATTGGGCTCGGGGCACTGCACTGCTTGAGTATGCAGCAGCCAAGGGTCTAAACGCGGCTAGCGCGCGGTGCCACACAACTTGGCTCGGCAAGCTCTGTACCGAACTGCATCCGATGCATCACAAGCCATTCGCACACAGCAGCCTGCGGCAGTGATGTGGCACCCCCCGATTTCCAAAAGCCTCGAACCCGCCGCCGCCGCGCTATAATCTCACCATGGCTACTTTCACCCGTCGCGCACTATTGCTGATCATTGTCTTGCTGCTCGCTTTGACATGGGGCGGTCACGACAGCGACGTCTATGGACAAGCCGACCCCGCGACGCCGACCCCGGGCGAACTCGACCTGCCTGAAGAGCCCGTGCTGCCGCGCGACAAAGTGCCCGCATCCGTTGGCACCACAGCTGGCGGCCTATCCGTCACCGCGGGCGGGCTCATCGCCATCATCGAGATCGACGGCCCGATCTTTTACGACAACCAACTGGACAGCGTCAAGCGACGCACCGACCGCGCCATCCAAGACGGAGCCGACCTGATCGTCTTCGACCTCGACACGCCCGGCGGCCGACTCGACCTCGCCCTCGACATGAGCTCGTACATCCGCACGTTGCAAGTGCCCACCGTCGCGTGGGTCGACAACCAGGCACTGTCCGCCGGCATCCTCATCGGCTCGGCCTGTGATGAGCTCGTCATGTCCAAGGCCTCGCTCACCGGCGACTGCGCGCCGATCATCCCCGGCGAAAACCTCGCGCCCACCGAACGCGCCAAAGCCTTGTCCCCGCTACTCGCCGAGTTCCGCGCCAACGCCGCCGACAACTACAACGGCTCGACCACCAGCGACTACGCCTTGTTCCACGCGATGTGCGCGCTCGGCGTCGAGGTTTACCAAGTCAAGCACAAGATCACCGGCGAAGTTCGCCTGATCAGTCAGGCCGACTACGCCGTCTTAGTCGATGGCCAATCCCCGATCGACGCGGCAAACATCGGGCAGAGCAACACCAGCGCGATCAACGCACCCAACGAAGCTGAGCAAGTTGGCAAACCCATCGTCACCGTTACCGACACCAGCGAGATGGGCCAGTGGGAACTGGTCAAACAGATCCATGACGGCAGCACACTGCTCACGATGAACGAAGTCGAATCGCTCGACGCGGGCCTATCCCGCGCGACGGTTTCAAGTGAAGCAGAACTCAAAACCCTCTACGGCGCAGGCAACGTACAGCGCTACAAAGAAACTTGGTCCGAGTCGCTCGTCGGCTTCCTCGTTCACCCGATGGTCCGCGCGGCACTCTTGCTCTTAGGCATCATCGGCGTGTTGCTCGAGTACTTCAGCCCGGGACTCATCGTGCCGGGCGTCGTAGGCTTGGCCGCCTTTGCGGTGCTGATCGGTGCGCCGTTTCTCGTTGGCCTGGCACAGACTTGGCACTTACTACTCATCGTGATCGGCCTCGGGCTGGTGATCTACGAGATGTTCACGATGACGACGTTCGGCGTGCTCGCGGTGCTAGGCCTACTCATGTTTATCGCGGGGCTCGTGCTTTCGGGTGTGCAGACCGCAAGCAACGGCCTGCCTGTCGCCAACGGCGCCCGACAGGTGATGATCTCCTCGCTCGCCTTCGTCGGCGCGATCGTCTTGACCGTGCCCGCGCTCATCGTCATGACGCGATACTTCGGCTCGCTTCCGCTGCTCAACAAACTCGTGCTCACCGAAAGTCAGCACGCATCACTCGCAACCGCCGGCGGCATCCAAGTCCCCCACCAACGCGTCTCCGGCGACGAAGCCATCGGCGGCGGCAACATCAAGCCCGGCATGACCGGCGTCGTGACCCGAACCGGGCTCCGCCCCGCAGGCAACATCGAAATCGGCGACCAACTCATCGACGTCACCTCCACCGGAGGCTTCGTCGAAGCAGGCACCACCGTCCGCGTACTCGAAGTCCACGGCAGCATGATCATGGTCGAGCCAGTGGAGTAAGACGAAGCACTTCGCTACAAAACAGTTCGTGTCACGCGATAGTCCAACAGCACATCGTCTTCGATGCGTTGAACATTGCGGAGTTTGAGCATCGTGGACATGTCGATCGTCTCGCGGAGGTGACCGCTGACGGCGGGGGTCGCTCGTTCGTCGCCGAGGATCTTTGGCGCGACAAACGTAAGCACCTGATCGACCATGCCCTGATCGAGCATCGATCCGATCAGGGCCGCACCGCCTTCGACAAGCACATTCGTCGCATTATGTGCCTCAGCGAGGTGACGCAGCAACGGCTCGATCTCGAGATATTGATTTTCAAGGCGGGGCAAAGGCATGAACCCGATGCCATGCTCCGTGTAGTCCTTGATGCGCTGGCTAGGGCCGTTATAAACCTCGTTGCAAATACCGATCGTCACTGGCGGATCGCCCGGCTCCGCACCCAGCGCGAGCTTTGATGGCGGGGGCATGCGCAGCTCCGGATCAATCACGACACGCCGCGCGGTGCGCTTGATCTCAACATCGCGAGCGGTGAGCTCCGGGTCGTCTGCTAACACCGTGCCGATGCCGACCATCACCGCGTCAACTCTCGCACGGATGTCGTGAACAAGCTGGCGAGAGGTGGGCGAGCTGATCCACTTACTATGGCCGGTGTGCGTGGCGGTCTTGCCGTCGAGCGTCGACGCCCACTTCGCGATGACCCAGGGCAAGCCTGTCGTCGCGCGTTTGGTGAATGGCTCATTGAGTTGCTCGGCTTGTTGCTGGCATACGCCAACGACGACCTCGATACCTGCTTCGCGCAGCTTCTCGATGCCTTGACCCGAGACGCGCGGGTGCGGATCAACCATCGCGATCACGACACGTGCAACCTGCGCCTCAACTAGGGCATCTGCACAAGGCGGGGTCTTGCCAAAGTGGCTGCAAGGCTCGAGCGTGACATAAGCCGTCGCGCCTTGGACCAATTCACGACGCCGCTCCGCGTCTTGCAATGCGTGAGCCTCGGCATGCGGCCCGCCAAAGAGTTCGTGATAGCCCCGGCCGAGCTCGTGCCCATCTTTCACCAACACACAGCCGACCATCGGGTTCGGCTCGACCAGCCCCCGGCCCTGCTCCGCCAGCGCGAGGGCCTGGTACATCCACGCCTCGTCTTCAGCAGTGCCTTGCGACAGGCCGTGCCGACCTCCGCCGCGCGTTCGGTTAGAACTCGCGGGAGTTGACCCTGTCGATAAAGCATTGGCCCGTGCTTGGCTCATGACACCGTTCATCATACGATAAGTATCCGGCGGGTTGAACTTTTTCGACGCCGCCACCTGCTATCTTGCCCCGTCTAACACTGGGAAACCCAATATGAAATGGCTCTTGCGTATCGGTCTGGTCGTCGTCTTGCTTGTGGTGGTTGCGGCCGTCGCGGGCTTCATCCTCATTGACAACATCGCGACCGCCGCGGTGCAGAAGGGAGCCGCCTTCGCGACGGAGACTGATGTGACCGTCGAGAAGGTCGACGTCCAAGTCTTCGGCTCGACCGCCCAGATCATCAACCTCGACATCGCCAACCCCGATGGTGATTTCGCTGAACTCATCAAAACCTTCCCCGAGGAATATCAAGACGTCTTCAACAGCTTCTTGATCCTCGGCAACGGCACCGCACAAATCACCGTCGGAAAGGTCATGTCAGACAAGATTGAGATCGACAAAGTCGAACTCTCCGACATCCAGATCTCTCTGATCGGTAAAGACGGCGTCAAAAACTATGAGGTCATCCTTGAATCGCTGAAGCGCTTCCAAGGCGACACGCCGCCCAAAGAAACCGAAGGCCAAAAACAGGTGGTCATCAAAGAACTGATCATCCGGAACATCACCGTCTACTACTACTTTGATGAAGACCCCGCACTTGGCGCGATTGCGGTTGGGCCTAAGAAAATCATCATGGCAGATGACGAACCGATGATCCTCACCGACGTCGGTTCCGGCGGCGTGCCTATGTCACAGATCACCGCTGACATCATCACCGACATCATGATCCAAGTCACCGCAAACCTCGCTGGCGATCTGGGCGGGCACATTAAAGGCTTGGCCGGCTCATTGGTGGATACGATCGGTGAAGGTAAGTTCGGCGAGACCCTTGGAGAACTTGGCCTAGGCGATTCGCTTGACTCACTAGGCGATCTAGGCATTGACCTTGGCGATGGCGTTATCGAAGGTGGCGGCGACGTCATCAAAGGCGCTGGCGATGTCATCGGCGGCATCCTCGGCGGCAACAAAGATAAAGAAGAAGAAGAAGAAGAAGAAGGTGCAGAGGACAAAAAAGAAGAAGGCAAGGGCCTGCTCGATAACCTCCCGTTCTAAATTAACACTAGCAATCTCATGAATAGCCCCCATCGCAAGATGGGGGCTATTTTTGCGCTACGTGAAACAACTTTATTGGCGGATTCAATTCCGAAGCGCAACACCGGGTAAGGCATAAAGGCACCGCGGGCTTGGCGGTAGATTGAGGTTGTTCAACGACCTTCATCACCGGAGCCCACGATGCCGTACCAGCAGCTTACCAAGGACGAGC
>JBGCDC010000524.1:0-1679 GCA_045105055.1 Phycisphaeraceae bacterium
CACGATGTTGCGGGTGATGCCTTCGAGGATGCCTGCGTGCAGGGGCGGGGTGATGAGCTTGCTGTGCTTGGCGATGAAGATGTTGTCGCCGGTACACTCGGCGACGTTACCCTGCGTATTCAGCATGACCGCTTCTAGACAGCCCGCGTCGATGGCTTCGATCTTCGCGAGGATGTTGTTGAGGTAGTTGTTGCTCTTGATGCGCGGGGACAGCGCGGCCGGGTGGTTGCGGACGACCGAGCTGGTGATCACCTTCATGCCCTGGTCGTACAACTCTTGCGGGTACATCTTTAGATCGCACGTGACGATAAAGACCGTCGGCGTCGGCGAGAGGAACGGGTCGAGCCCCATGCTGCCCACGCCACGCGTCGCGGCGAGACGGATATACCCATCGGCCCGGCCATTGACCTTCAGCGTCTGTCGAACGCCGTCGGCCAACTGCTCGATCGTATAAGGCAGGTCCAAGCGGATCGCCTTGGCCGAGTCAAAGAAGCGCTCGAGGTGTGTCTTAAGCTTGAGGACTTTGCCGTTGTAGGATCGGATACCCTCGAAGACGCCGTCGCCGTAGAGGACGCCGTGGTCCATGACGGAGATGCCCGCTTGGGCAGCGGGGACGAGCGTGCCGTCGATCCAGACTTGGCCCGCGCTTTGGACAAGCGGGGAAGTCGGCGAGACGGGGGCGATTCCGGCGGACGCTACGGCGTCAGGTTTGGTAGAGGTTTGGGTCACGAATTGGGCTCCAAGTGCTGAACTTCTGATTATAGTTGATCACGGATCAGGGGGATTGCAAGAAAAGACAGCTTTCACTACAATGCTCGGCTCGACAATCGCACCAACACCCCGGCAAACATCCGGGCCTACGTTAAACGGAGCTACCTATGTACGCCGTAATCGAAGACAGCGGGACTCAAATCAAGGTCTCAGAAGGCGACATCATCAAGATCGACACCCGCGAACTCGCGGACGATGCCGACACGGTGAAGTTTGAACGCGTGCTCCTCGTGGGCGGCGAAGGCGACGCAAAAATCGGCGCACCCTACGTCGAAGGCGCATCCGTCAGTGCCGACATCCTCGAAGAAGGCCGAGACGCCAAGGTCGAGATCTGGAAAAAGAAACGACGCAAAGGCTACGTCCTGCACAAGGGCCACCGCCAAGGCTACGTCCGCGTCAAAGTCACCGGCATCACCGGCTGATTGACGCCTGAAGGCGAAGCCCACAGATTCAATCTGTGGGCCTCTTGCAAGACCTCCAAAACAAAATAAAACGATTAAGCCCTGCGGTTCGCCGTGGGGCTTTTATCATGGTGCGATGAACAAACAACTTCGCCATGCCTGCCCGCTCGCTTTGATGCTCATTGCAATGTTAGTCGGCTGCGCCGCACCAGCACCCGCCACCGCAGCGCCAGACAAAACCAACAACCGATACAACGTCCTCTTCATCGCGGTCGATGACCTCCGCCCCGAGCTCGGCTGCTACGGCGTCGACTACGTCAAGACCCCACACATCGACAAGCTCGCATCAACAGGCGTCACCTTCCTCCAACACTTCGTCGCCGTACCCACCTGCGGCTCATCACGCTACGCCCTACTCACCGGCCGAAGCCCACTGAACTCCGGCATCCGCGGCAGCCAAAACAACGCGCTCTACGGCGGCCCAACCGCGCTCAACCAAACACAACA
>JBGCDC010000525.1:0-21405 GCA_045105055.1 Phycisphaeraceae bacterium
CGGTGTTGGCGAAGAGGTTGTCGTCAGTATTGCTTTTGGTTGCGTACTTGGTTTCTTCCATCACCGAGCTTTGCAAGAACTCCGTGTGGTTGTCGTTCCACGTCACCGAACCGCCCCACTTGCCCGGCTCGCCGTTGGACCAAAGGCTCTCGTGCGTGTTGGGGTCGCCGTTGGCCCCTGCGACCAATCGGTCAGAGATCATGACGGCTTGGCTGTTTAGCGTCGCGGAGTTTTCTTTGATCCTGCCGATCTCCGCCGAAAGATTCGCCGGTGGGCTACCAGCCGAAGTGACCACCTGCGGCAGCGCGTAGGAAAAAATCTTGGAGTTATTCATCAGAGCATTGCCGTCCCATGGCCGAATCTCTTCGTTCACTTCCGATGGGCTGATTAGATACTCCGGTGTGATGAAATCCGAAGCAACGCACAACGCCAAACGAACCACCGTATGCGCCCCGTCCGCAGGGCCAGCGTTGCCGTAGGCGGGGATCGTTCGGCGGACGTCTCGGAAGTTGAAGATCGTATCGTCGCGGAAGACCGAATTACCCTTGAAGCCAGGAAAGTATTCCTTGTTATCCGCAGACCATGTCACGAACGCTTGGTGAATCCCACGGTTCTGCGTGGAGTTTTGCATTTGTCGCGCGACCCGGCGAGCAGCGCCAAGGGCAGGCAATAGGATCGCGATTAACAGCGCGATGATCGAAATCACCACGAGTAATTCGATGAGTGTGAATCCACGTCGCATTGAAAACCTCACTATTTTGATGGAAATTACTTCTACTTAAAAACGATTACGCGTAAGAACTGCTTTGCGTTTCACCACGCTCGGCACGGGCTTTTTCGCGTTGTTTACCTAGCTTGTTGATGATGCCGCTGCGTCGCAGTTCGCGCAATGGTTCAATCGGTACGCCTTGTTTTTTGCGCCAGGCCTGGAGTGTTTCGGTGACGTCCGTCTCGTACGCCGACTTAACCAGCATCTCCGCACCGGTGATATCGCCCTTGCACTGCGCGTCGGCCAATGCCTTGCGATCGACGAGGTATGCCTTGGCGAAGAGCTTCTGCGCCTCGCAGACCGTCTGCACCATCGCCTCGAGCTTGGGCTTAAGATTGTGCGACTGATCAATCATGTAATCGATCGGCGTCGAGCCCGGGGCTTTACCCAGGTCGTGCTCGTACTGGGCGATCTCGTTGAAGATACGGAAGACCGCATAGGGATCGATGCTGCCAAGGGTCAGGTCGTCGTCGGCGTACTTGCGGTCATTGAAGTGAAAGCCGCCGAGCCGACCTTCATTCAAGAGCAGCGCGACGATCTGTTCGATGTTGCAGCCGGGCAGGTGGTGGCCTGTGTCGACGAGCACTTTCGCTTTCGGCCCCGCGTGTTGGCAGAGCAGCAGCGATGCGCCCCAGTCAGGGATGTCGGTGTGATAGAACGCGGGCTCAAAGGGTTTGTACTCGATCAAGAGCTTCGCACTGGGCCAGTCCTTCTCGATGCGTTGGTGCATCTTACGCAAGGCTTTTTTCAGATCGTTAAAGCGACGCCTGATATTGTCTTGGCCGGGGTAGTTCGTGCCATCGGCCAGCCACATCGCGATCGACTTTGACCCGACGGCTTTGCCTAGCGCGATCGAGTCGTAGCTATGGGAGAGCGCGGCCTTGCGTGCCGTTTCTTCCGGCGAGCAGAACGAGCCTAGCTTGTAGTGCTGGTCTTGAAATATATTAGGGTTGATGCAACCGATCTTGACGCCGTAGTGCTTCGCAAGTTTTTTAGTTGCTTTTGCGGAAGCGGGGTCAGATGGGTTTTCAAAATCCCAGAGCACGTGCACCGCGACGCTTGGGCACGCACCGGTCAGATCATTGACTAGGCCCGCGTCGTGGAGCTTGTCATCGGTCGTGCTTGCCGCAGCGGGTTGGAAGAACTTTCCAAAGCGTGTGCCGGTGTCGGCAAAGCCCCAAGAGGGCAATTCGATCTTGAAACGATCCAACGCTTCAAAAAGCGTGTCACGGTCTTTCTTCTTCATCGTGAGTCTCGGTCGTAGAAGCGTGTTTAGCGGATCTCTTCGGGTTTTAAGAAACGGTTGTCGGTGCGCTTAACCCATTCGCGGAGTGCGGTCTTGAGGCGGCTTAGCTCGGCCTTGTGCTTAGGGTTACCTGCGAGGTTGTTGAACTCGTTGGGGTCGGCCTCGATGTCGTAGAGCTCATAGGCCTGCAGGACGGGCTTATGCGTCTGGTTATCGATCTCTGCGAGCATGCGAAACTCTTTTGGGAACTCCGCCTTGCGACGAACGATCTCGTCGTAGACGCGGTTGCGCCAGCCGATCTTTCGGCCGTCGGGTACGTTCAAGACCCAGTACTTAAGGTCCGAGTTCACTGTCCTCGGCTTGGTCGTGCTATTGCGGAAGATGAGTTTCCATCGCTCATCAAAGACACTGCGTTCCTGCATGCCGTCGTCGCGCTGCTGGCCTTGATGCGCGATCAGCGAGAAGACGTGGTTACGTTTTGTCGCGTTGAGCTCACCGCGCACAGCACCAGCCAATGAGATCCCCTCGGTGTCAGGCGATTGCACATCAAGCATGTCCAACAGGGTCGGCATTACGTCGACGCCGCCGATCAGCGCCTGGGTTTGTAGGCCGCGCGGGATGCCCGGCCCAGCGAATGCGAGCGGGACGTTCGTACCGAATTGATACAACGACATCTTGCCACGATGGTACGGCGGGCCGTGATCACCCATTAAGACGATGAGCGTGTTCTCCATCACGCCCTGCTCTTCAAGCGCTTTGAGCACCACACCAAGCCGTTGGTCGGCGACCTGCACATAGTCCAAATACTCAGCCCAGTCTTTGCGGATCACGGGCGTGTCAGGCAGGAATGCGGGCAGCGCGACACGGGCCGGGTCAACGCCGATCTTCACCGTGTCGCTATTGCGGTACGGGCGGTGCGGCGCTTGAATGTTGCAGAGGAAGAAGAAGGGTTTGTCCGCTCGTTTTGCGGACTGAATCATTTTGCTCACGCGGTCTTTGCTCGCCGCACGGAACCAATCGTCATAAGGGAACTTCTCATTCGGCGAGAGGTGCAGCTTGCCGCTGACGGCTGTGTGATAGCCTTTTTCTTTGAGTACTTCGATCAGGGTTGGGAACCGGTCCGCGATACGGATGCGCTGGTAGACCTTGCTGTTCTTCTGTGCTGGCGTGAGTTTCTCTGCGGGGACAAAGAAGTCGTTCGTGTTATCGACGAGGCCTGTGGTGCTGCCGTAATGCCCGGTGAAAAGCGCGGCTTTGGACGCGGAGCAGACGGGGTAGCTCACGTAAGCGTTGGTGAAGTAGGTGCCGTTGGCGGCGATGCGGTCCATGTTGGGCGTTTGCAAGCCCGGCGTGCCGAGGTAGCTGAGGTGCTGGCCTTGGTCTTCCGTGAGGACGAACAGCACGTTAGGGCGATCCGCTGCGACACTGGGCAAGGCCAACATCAATAGCAAACCGCCGAGTAAGGCGAGTCGTCTTGTTAAATCATTTCGCGTGTACATCGAGATCATTTCCTACTTGCCAAAAGTCCAGCGTTTGATCACCTTGCCCTTGGTGCCCACGATTTCGATCCAGTCCACGAGGATCTCGCCGGGCGCTTGGCCGGGGTCAAGACGGAAGTTTGTCAGCGGACCCTTGGCCGGCATCTTGACTTCGTAAGTGTGCCACTCGCCATCGTGCTTGAGGGGGAACGCGACGTTGTGCCCGGCGAATCCGGGGTTGGTCTTCGAGGCCCAGAACATCTCGCCGGTACCTTTGGTCTGAAGCTTCATGCGTACTCGGCCAACGAACTCGCCGGTCACGTTTGGCAAGTCTCGACACATCACCCAAGGGTCTTGATTAACGCTGGTGATCACAAGATTACCAGCGGCGATCTTCATCTTCGTCTTGCCGCCAGGCTGCCAACCCTTCGGCGGATTGCTCGCGGGCTTGTTCGTTTGTTTCGGCTCGGGCTTGAGACTCCGGTCGCCTTCGCCGGTGATCGGGTTGAAGCTGCCGGCAATGTATGCAGGGTTCGCTGGGGGCGCTGGTGTCTTCGTATCGATCAGGTGCTGCGTGATCATCGCATCCATTGCCTTGACCTTGTCAGGCATCGCTGCGGAGAGGTTGTTTGACTCGCCGATATCTTGCTTAAGGTTGTAGAGTTCGTACTTGTAGGGCTTGTCACCATCACGGTCGTAGACGCGGATGAGTTTGAAGTCGCCTTGCCGCACGGCCGAAGCAGACATGCTGCTAGGCTTAGGTACGTAGTGCGGGAAGTGGAAGTAGGCGGTGTTGCGATCGAGATCGCCGCCGGTGAGTACTGGCTTAAGGCTGATGCCGTCGAATGGCTTGTGCTTGGGCTCGTTCATCCCCGCCATGTCGAGCATGGTTGGGAAGATATCGATCGTCGAAACAATCGCGTCGGAGACTTGGCCGGGCTTAACCTTGCCGGGCCAAACAACCATCGCGGGTACACGGATGCCGCCCTCGTGGATGTTGCCCTTGCCCATGCTTAGCGGGGCGTTGTTGGTCGGCGTGGTGCCCTCGACCTCGTTGTACATGTTCCCGCCGTTGTCCGACCAATAGATGATGATCGTGTTGTCAGCGATACCGAGCGTTTCGAGTTGATCAAGCAGTCGGCCAAGGTTTTCATCAAGCGTCTCGATCATCGCGCCCATCACGGCCGACTTTTGTTTGCCGCGCGAGTCGGTGATACCGCGGTATTTTTCAACCAGGCTTTCCTTGCCTTCGAACGGCGCATGGACGCTGTAGAACCACATGTTCAAAAGGAAAGGCTTGTCTTTGTTTTCGGTGATGAAGCCGATGGCCTCGTCGGTGATCGCGTCGTCGATGTGCGTGCCGGGCTCTACCTTCGGGAGCGTGTCGCTTCGCCAAGGAGCGAAGAACCCACCGGGCGGTCCGGGGTTGCCGCGTCCGCCGACAACGGTGTCGAAGCCGTGGTTCTCTGGCATGTAAGGCGGCTTGCCGAGGTGCCACTTACCCATGAACGCGGTGGCGTAGCCCTTGCCCTTGAACATCTTGCCGTAGGTCAGCACGTTGTTGGGTAGTTCACGCTTCGAGTCGGGAACAAGGTAGGCCTGCCAATAGGCCCCTTGGCCTTTGTACAGCGGGCGGTTCGCCGGAAGCGTCGGGAGGTGGCCGACGGGCGCGGTCATGCCGAGGCGGTGGGGGTACTTGCCGGTCAGCACGCTAAGACGCGTCGGCGAGCAAAGCGGGCTTGCGGAATACGCGTTGGTAAAACGCATACCCATACCCGCGAGGCGATCCATATTGGGCGTCTGGTAGTACTTGCTGCCGTAGACGCCGCTATCCATCCAGCCCTGATCATCGGTAAGCACCATGATGATGTTTGGCTTTTCAGCTGCGGTGACTGAACGCGTCAAACCGACCAAGGCGAACGCCATGCAGATCATTGCGGCTGTTTTAAAAAAGTCTTTCAGTTGCATGGCGGTCATTGCCTTGTCTCTAAGTTAATTTTGATTCGTGTTCTATTAATCAGCGCTGAGCGTTGCGGTCGCGTTGGCGTGGCTGAGTCGGGCGTTGGCATTGAGGATGCCGGTGCGATCGTCTTGGAAGAGGTGGTCGTCCGTGTTGAGTGAGCCACCTTCGTATTCAGTCGTAAAGCCACGGGGCGTCTGGTCGAAGGTCACACTGCCGTCGTTCCGCTGAACGCTGCCGCTCCACTTACCGCTGCCTTGCTCGGTCCAGATGCTGTGGAAGTTCGTTTGATTGGGATCAGTCACGTTGCCCGCTGCTCCGCTATCCGCAATAGCGCGGTCGCTGAAGAGGATCGCTTGTGCGCTAACCGTGTCACGCCACTCCATCGCTCGTGGCGAAGGGATGTACTGCAAGCCGACGTTGGCGGCGGCCCACAGCTGGTTGGTCTTGCCCATAAAGTTGACCTCTAGCATCGCGTACGAATAGTTTCGCGCGGAGACGTTGGACGTGCCGACGGTTGTGCCTGCCTCAGGTACGACGATGGTCGGGTCACCGGGGCTGACCATGTACTCGGGCGGGAAGTAGTTGAGCTCGAAAAGGATCGCGGCTCGGCGGTTGTGGTTCGTGCCGAAGCCCGCGGTACGGTAGGTCGAGCCGGGCGTGCTGACGTGGGCAACGCTGCCGCCGCCCTTGAGCGGTTGGCCGTTACTCGCGAAGCCGGGAAACCAAGTCTTATTCTCTTGCGAGAAGGCGAACATGCCTTGATGGATGCCGCGCAGCTGCGTGCTGTTTTGCATCTGCCTGGCCGACTGACGAGCGGAGCTCAGCGCGGGCAGCAGGATCGCGATGAGCAGAGCAATGATCGAGATCACCACCAGCAGTTCGATGAGCGTAAATCCACGACGAAGTCTGAACGGCACCATGGGGTATTCCTTCCTAAGTGGTTTCGATCGATCGCATGAGAAGACGAGGCAACGAGCAGAGGCTGGGATTGGAATCCCCCAATGATGTCTAGACGCTTTGAAAATAATCTAGGCAGGGTAGATGATTTGCTCTTTTCTATAGCATAATAGACTAGTCCATGATAGAATCAAAGCGTTGCATTCATAATTAATGGCCTAATTTTGGCATATTGGTATAGACCTTAAGTGTGCACAATATCTAAACCGCCCAATGCTGACGAATGTATTCCCGCCCCGCATTGAGCCGAGAGGACGCCGTGATGCCCGATCCGTTCCGCCCCTTCATGAGATGGCTGTGCCTGCTGATCTTTGGATCCTTTGCAGGCCTACCAGTGCACGCTGAGCAGCGCCCTGACATCCTGCTGATCATGGCCGATGACTTGGGCTATGCCGACCTGGGCTGCTACGGGAGCGAGATCGACACGCCCAACCTCGATGGGCTGGCCGAGCAAGGAGTGCGGTTTACACATTTCCGCGTAGAGCCGATGTGCGTCGTGACGCGCATCGCACTGATGGCCGGGCGACCATTCAACGCGGGCGCGGACCACGCCTACACGCGCACCACGCCCTTCCCAAAACAGCTCAAAGCAGCTGGCTACGACACGCACATGACCGGCAAGTGGCACGCGGGCAAGCCCAACCCGCGCAACAACCAACTCTTCAATCAGTTCTACGGCTTCATGGGCGGCATGACCGACAGCTACGCCGGCGGACCGGACTGGTTTCAAAACCAACGACGCATCACCGATTTCCCCAAGGACTGGTACGCCACCGACGCGATCACGGACTACGCCATCGATTTCATGAAGGCCAGCCATGATCAAGGCAAACCCACCTTCACCTTCGTCTCCTACAACGCCCCGCACCACCCTTGCCAAGCACCTAAAGAAACGGTCGAGAAGTATCAACAACGCTACTTGGCCGGCTATGAAAAGATCCGCAATACACGCTTGGAACGCCAGCGCGTACTAGGCGTGATCGATAAGTCTTGGCAGCCCGCGACACATGGCAGCGAAGCTCGGCAGTGGGACGAACTACCGAAAGAACGCCAGCGCGTGGAAGCCGATCGTATGGCCGCCTACGCCGCAACCATCGACGAGATCGATCAGAGCGTCGGCCGACTCATCGCTTACCTCAAGCAAGCCGATCGACTCGACAACACACTCATCCTCTTCCTCTCTGACAACGGCGGCGACTACAACAACGGAGCAAGAACACTCGACGCCAAGCAAATCCCCTGGCTGCCCGGCAATAACCCAACTTCCTCAAACGCCTGGGCCTGGGTAAAAAACACGCCGTTCCGTTCATACAAACACGCCTCACACGAAGGCGCACTGGCATCACCTTTGATCGCACACTGGCCCAAAGGGTTGGCAGTTAAATCAGGCTCGTTGATCCATGAGGCCGCGCACGTCACGGACCTTTACCCAACGCTCCTTGATCTGGCGGGCACCGACTATCCGAAGCGCGATGGCGACAAAGAACTCCTCCCACTCACTGGCTCGTCACTGCTCCCGTTGCTGCAAGGCAAGCCTGAGAAACGGCGAGATCTCGGGCAATTCAGCTGGTACAACCACTCCCGCGCGTGGACAAAAAACGGCTGGAAAGCCGTGCGTCTCTACGACGGACCATGGCAACTGTACAACCTCAATACAGACCGCGGCGAAACAAATGACCTCGCAAAGAAACACCCGAAAAAACTGCTCTCCCTTATCAAAGAATGGCGAAGTTTGGCCGATCCCAAAGCGATGCAAGCTCGGCCCGCGCCGGGCACGCAGCTCACCCAACGCGGCTGGGGCTGGCACCGCTTGCAAATGATCTGCGGTAATCAACTGCTCGATCTCAAACCCAACAACAGCGACACCGCGCCGAGTGCCAGCGTCCAACTCGCGCTGGAATTCAGTGCGCCGATCGACTTCGCGAACAATCAAGGCAAGTCGATCCGGCTCTTCGCGGTGAGTGATGAGTCCAAGCCTGTTTGGCAGCTCAGCCCGGATAAGGATCACCCGGCACAGGGCAAGAATCGCGTCGTATTCGATGCGATCCCCGAGTTGGAGCCGGGCACTGCTTACTTCGTTGAATGGGATGCGGGTTGGGCAAGCGTCGGCGGCAAGCCGCTGGGCCCGTTGAATGATGGTGCGTACTGGTGGCGGTTCCGGACGCCGAAGGCGGAGTGAGCGCAGCGACGAAAAGCGAGCAATGAAAAAGGATGCTCCACGTATTCGCAGAGCATCCTTATAGAAGGGGCGTGGTTGTCTAACCTCGTTAGCGTCGGCGACGCATCATGGCTAAGCCGCCTAGGCCAAGCAGTGCGAGCGAGGAGGGTTCGGGGATAGGCGAGTCGTCGTTGACGGTGATAAAGTCGACCTCGAAGATGTTGCCCGAGGTTTGCGAGTTGGAGTTTGAGGCGGCGCCACCGATTGGATCGACTCGGATCTTGTCGATGGTGTCGGCGGTGAACCCGCTTATGTCGTAGGTGACGGTGAAGAAGCCGCTGCCGGAATCGACAATACTGCTTGCGGCCAAGACCCCGGTGGTGGGTGAGATGCCTTCGTTCAGAATGGCGAGGGTGCCGACAGCGTTGTAGGGCACGGCCGTCGGGCCGGCGTCAATCACGGTGGTCGAACTGCCCGCTTCGACGATCTCGCCGGTCTCGCGGACGCGCAGAATGAGCGTTGTCCAGTTCGCGGTCGAGGCCTTGGTCAATCCATCCAGATAATCGAGGATCGGGTCGTTCCCCGTCGCGACGGTGCCGTTGAGGCTGCCGCCAGCTGTGTCAAAGTCTGCGGGTGTGCTGGAATTGGTACGTGCCGTCCAGCCTAGGGTGTCGCCGTCGGCAGTGAACTGGAAGTCGCCGATGACCGCTGCCGAAGCAGTTTGCGACAAGCATGTCGCAAGGCCGAGGGCGGGAAGGGCGAGTAGTGCTTTGTGTGTCAGGTTCATGTGACTCCTCCTGGGGTTAAGTCGCTGGTTCATTAATGTCTATACCAAGAAGCATTGAAGCGAAAAAATTAATGCCGCCTATGAGACTAGAGTGCAATAATACTACCCAATAAGGGGGTTAGTCAAGGATTTAAAGGCATGATTTGCCCACTTATTGAGCAATAAGGTATAGACCATTGAGAGATATTGGATACAAATCAACTCTTACAGACGGATTGAGTAGATGCCGAGCACAAGCCGCTCGCTAGGCAATAGGCATCGCCGCGAGCTGTACCACGGGTGTGGTCAGCCGGTATTGGCCAGGCTCTAGCGTGTAGCACGCGTGCGAATCCGACCCCGCCTTACGCTCGGCCCCAGCACCACCCTCATGCAGACACGCAACCTCGGTCGCGTTGGGCGAGGACGAAGGCAGATGCAGTTCAGCTTGCACATTCGCTGGCAAAGAAACCTCGTAAACCAAGCGGTCGCCCTGCCGCTGCCAGTGCACCTCGATCGGGCCTTGCGGACTGATGTATCGCAGCTTGGCGTGCGTCAGATCACCGACAGGCTTGGGCTCAAGCCGCACCTTGCGGAAGCCTGCGACCTGCGCGTCTGGCGTGATGCCCACGAGCTCTTCGTAAAACCACTGAGCCATCGCACCAAGACAGAAGTGGTTCCGCGAGTTCATCTCCGGGCCCTCTTTGTCAGTATTCCACCGCTCCCAGACCGTGGTCGCGCCCTGATCAATCATGTAGCCAAGCGACGGGAACGCACGCGTATTCAACACGCGGTACGCCAACTCGTGATACCCAAACCGTGTCAAGACAGGCAGCAGCAGCGCGGTGCCCACAAAACCGGTCGCGGGCTTGTCGCCACATTGTTTGACGAGCTGGGCAAGGTGGTCAGCGATGCCCTGCCGAAGCGGCTCGGGCGCGAGATCAAAGTGCAGGGAGAGCAGCTGGGCCGTTTGCGTATTAGGCTGATAGTGGCCGGCCTGGCTATCGAAATACTTGCGGTGATAAGCCTGGGCCGCGCGATCCGCTTGCTCTGCGTAACGACTCGCGTCACCTTGCTTGCCAAGCAAACCCGCAACATGCGAAAGCACCCGACTGCTATGCGCGTAATACGCAGTGCCGCACAACTCCGGCGGCGTATCTTCCAACGCGACCCAGTCACCAAAGCCGCCAACCTCGGCCAAGCCGTCATCCGCACGCGCTTCGTACCAGCCGACCCACTGCTTCATCGGCTCGTACATCCGCTCGAGGATTTGCGGGTCATCGTAAAAACGATGGAGCACCTCAGGCAATACCGTCATGACGTCGCCCCAGACGGGCGCCGACTCGTTCGGCAGCACCGGCGTGAACGGCGCGATGTGCGTGATCCCGCCGTCTTCACGCTGGGCATCGACAAGGTCTTGGAGCCACTTGGTATAAAAGCCGTGCAGGTCGAACATCCAGCAAGACGTCGGCGCAACAAGCTGAACATCGCCGGTCCACCCCAGCCGTTCGTCGCGCTGCGGGCAGTCCGTCGGCACGCTGTGCAGATTCGTCCGGATACCCCAGCGGACAAGCTGATCAATGTCATTGAGCAGACTGTTACTGCAATCAAACGAGCTGACTTGCGCAACATCGTTGTGCAAGAGCTGAGAAACGAGCATCGCGTCATCCGCAGGAATATCGCTCGGCAAGCCGATCAGCAAGGCGTAGCGATAGCCGCGATACGTGAACTGTGGCGACCAATCGATCGGCCCACCACTCGCGATCAGCGTATCAGTCACCGCCGCAGTGCGGTAGTTTTCAAAGTAAGGCTGACCATGCTCATCGAGCTCTTCGCAATGGCGGATCTGGATGCGCGTGCCTTCGGGGAGCGACGCGCGAAGCCTAGGCCTGCCCGAGTGGTTTTGCCCAAAGTCGTACAGGACGTCACCCGATGCGAGCCTCTTGACTGAGACGGCCGAGATCTCATCGGTGACTCGAATCGGCTCTCCGATCGCGGGCTCGATCAAGGGCGATAAACCATCGTCAAGTATTTGGACCGGCTGCCACGCGGCCGTGCTTTCATGCAAATCCGTGATTTGGCCATGATAAATCGTATCGTGCAAGATCTCGCTAGGCCGCCATTGCCAAGCATCATCCGTGACGACTAGACGCTTCGCGTTGCCTTCCGCGTCGTGATCAACGAGGTCCATCAGCAGGCGAAGCGGCTGATCGGGCTTTGCCGCGATGCCCTTGTGTTCCCAGCCCATGCCGGAGGACCACCAGCCGTTACCAAGCCTCGCAGTAATATGGTTTTTGCCTTGTTTTAAAAGGGCGGATACATCATGCGCCGCGTAGTGCAGGCGGCAGTCGGTATCGGTCCAGCCGGGCGCGAAGAGCTCATCGCCGACGCGCGTGCCGTTGATGAACAGTTCGTAAATGCCCAGGCCGGTGACGTAAGCGCGGGCCTGATTGCTAACGCGGTCGAGGTTGAAGGTGCGCGTTAGTTCGACGCTGCGCCGCGGACCATTATCGTTTGTGATCTTTGGACGCGGGCGATCGATCTCGCTCACCGCCTGGCCATCGAGCACCCATGCGTCGCCGCTATGGACCACGACGTAGCCGCCTTCAGCCTGCCAGATGCGGGCCATGCAACTGATGCCTTGCGCGAGCTTGCCTGCGGGGCCGGTGATCTCGAGCGTATTCCGCCCACGCTTGAGCTTATCCCAAGGCAGATTGATCGCGGCAGGCTGATCGAGCGCGAGCTGGCAACCTTGGCCGTCTAGCTTATCGCCGTTGAGCACCACGCTGCACGCGGGGTCCGCAGCCAACCAGCACGAGCCGACACAGCGCGGGAAGCCTTCGAGCAAATCGAAAGTGGTCGCAAACACCGACTCGCCATCTCTTACGGCAGCTTGCCCCGCCACGATCCAAGGCCCCATCTCAGGCAAAGGTGAAGCAAGCAAATTTTCACTAGGCCCAATCCATTTGCCAGCAAACTCTGCGCGAGATCTTAGGCCAACCTCGGCGCATGCTGACTCAGACCAGTCCGAAGCATGATCCGCGCGATCCCACACTCGCACAGACCACGCGAAGCGATCAGGCAACACGCCGATCACCGCTTCTGGCAAAGTTGCGTGCGTCGATGACGAATCCACCCGCCCAGAGTCCCACAGCAATCCACCATCCACCGACTCTGGCGAGGCGGCCAAGCGCACTTGATACGCCGACTGCACCGCGGACGCCATCGCCTCGCCCGCACCCCCAGCGCTCAACATCCATGACAAACGCACCGGGCCCTCACCCAAAGCCAGCGCGTGTACAGACTCGTTGCACAGCAAATCAAAAGGCGAAAGGATGCTCGCGGGGCGGTCAGAATGAAAAGCATCAGCCATCGTGAATCAGAAGCTCTCGGTGGTGCATGTTGAAATCAACTGCATTCGTATTGGTCTAGTCTAAATATGTTGGTCTAGTCAAAAACAGTCTATTAATTATGTATTATCACGGCCCTGAGGAATTTATCCAGAAAAATATTGCATGAATGCATAATTTGGCGTCATAATGGGATAGACCTTGAGGGTCGTAATCTGTAATCAAATATCCCTTCGCCTCGTATCCAAAGAGTGTCCGCCATGCCTGATACCCCCGCAACCAGCGCGAAATCCGACACCAAGAATACGCCGAAGTACCAAATTATCCGTGCCGACCTGATCGCGGCGCTCCGCACTGAAAAGTACCCGCCCGGCAGCCAGCTGCCCACTGAGCGCGAACTCGCCGAGCAGTACAGCGTGCACCGCATGACCGTTCGACAAGCCACGATGTCGCTGGTCCGCTCGGGCATGGTCATCAAGCGTCGGCCGCAAGGCAACTTCGTCAGTGAAAACCTTTCCAAGGTTGCTGGCGACAAACAGCTCAACCTCATCTGTATCGGAAAGGAATCCAGCCAAGCGGAGATCTTCGTCGAGCACGGCGTCGCCGCCGCATCGCACCGCGACATCCACGCCCGCGTCCTGCGCATCTACCCTGGCAGCGAACACGTCGCCGCCGAGTGTGTCAGCGGGCCCGACCCGTCCATCGTCATCGGCGGCGTCAACGCCTCACGAAGCGACCTGGGCATCGCCATGCGCGAGGCGCGCGACCGCGTCATCCTCATCGGCTCAAGGATGGATCACGCGGGCGTCCGCTCCGTCGTTGGCGACGACGAACTGGGTATCCGACTCGCAGTCGACCACCTCTACGAGTTCGGCCATCAACGGATCGGCCTCATCGGCTCGATCACCGAAGAAGACCACCCGCTTTTAGAACTGCAGATCCAGCTCTGGCGGCAAGCGATGCTCAGCCATGGCCTATCGCGCGGCACGATCCAAAAGCACATCATCCGCCTCAAGCCGGTCGCCGCAGGGGGTATCGCGATGGCAGCATACGAAGCAGTCAAAGCGTACTACGGACGCCAGCGCATCCGCGCGACCGCACACATCGCGCTGAGCGAAGAGGCCGCGATGGGCGCCGCCGCGGCGCTGCACGAGATGGGGATCAACATTCCCGAAAATGTTTCGCTCGTCGGGTACGCCGGAACCTGCCGTGCCAAACTGACGATCCCGCCGTTGACGACGATTGATGTCGATGTTGATCGCCACCTCGAGGCCGCGATGCAGCAAATCGAAGGGATCTACGACAACAAAGCGCAATCCGAAACATCCGACTTCCTCACCGTGATCCCGCCCGCGCTCGTACAGAGGCAGAGCACCGCTAGGCCGATCTAAACCGTCCGCTATCTCTACAACTTCTCGGAGTAAGACACATGCGAGCCCCGCTGTGCCCACCACCCTACCGCTGCAGTCCGCTTGTTCTTTTTATTGTTGGACTCGTGTTTACGACCGCTTCGCTTGCGTGCAACTCGGTCGATGCGCAATCCGTCACCGCTGCTGCTGACCGAAACGCGGTGACGCTGACACTGGATACACCCGCCAACAAAACAGTCCGCGTCTATTCACTAGCGCCCGATGCGACGCTCAAAAATCAACAGCCTGTTTACGAGGGCCTTGCCAAACGGATCATCCGCCTACCGCGCGCAGGCAAAGGCGGCGACCCGCTGTTCCGCCAATTCATTGTGCACGATGATAAAGGCAACGTGCTTGCTGGGCCGACGTGGGTTAGTGATGTTTCCAAGATGCCCAAGATGCGTCACCCGATGCCTTGGCCCGAGCAGATCAAGGGCGTCAGCAATCCAGAAGACTTCAACGACCTCGTCGAGCTCGGCGTTAAACACGTCCACGTCAACTTCATCCTCAGCACCCTGCTGCTCCCCGACCGCGCACCGGACCCACCCGCCGCGTTCATCCGAGAAGTCCACGGCCAACGTATCCGTATCAATCCCGCAACGATCAAAGTCTGGGACGCCAAGCTCAAGCGGATGACCGACGATGGGATCAACGTCGTCGCGGTCCTGCTCAACCGGGTCCCCAATAACGCGACCAACAAACACCCGCTCGTACACCCCGACACCGACATCGAGGGCGCGCCGCACAAGCTCGGTGCGTTCAATTTAGACAATGACAAAGCGGTCGCCGCGTATACCGGCGCAATCGGTTTTCTTGCTGAGCGCTATAGCCGAGCCGACAAACGCTTCGGCTGGATCGGCGGGTACATCGTTGGTAACGAAGTGGATTCGCACTGGGTTTGGCACAACATGGGGCCAAGCGATCTTGAAACCGTCGCAAGCCATTACATCAAAGAAGTCCGGCTCGCCTGGCTCGCAATCCGTGAGCAAACCGCATCGCCGCGCGTCTTCATCTCTCTCACGCACAGCTGGGCACGCCCCAACGCGATGGACCCGCTGCGCAGTTTATCCGGCAAGGACCTGCTCGTTCGACTCACTCAGCTCAGCCAAGCGCAAGGCGACTTCGAGTGGGAAGTCGCCTACCACCCTTACCCGCAAAATCTCTTCCAACCCAAATTCTGGGAAGACCGTCTCGCGATGTTCGGCTACGACTCGCCGATGATCACATTCAAAAACATCGAGCTGCTCCCCGCATACCTCAACAAACCCGAGATGCAGTACCGAGGCAAGCGCCGCCCCGTCATCCTGTCCGAGCAAGGCCTACACACACCCAAGGGCCCCGATGGCGAAACGATCCAAGCGGCGGCGCTCGCGCTGGCGATGCATCGCATCAAACACACGCCGGGCATCGACGCGTTCATCCTGCACCGGCACATCGATTCACGACAAGAAGGCGGGCTGCTTTTAGGCCTGCGCCACCCGCGAGAGATCGATAGCGCAGAGCTAGGCGGCAAGAAAAAGTCGTGGCATGTCTTCAAACAATTCGAAACACCGAAGTGGGAAGAAGCCGCGAAGTTCTCTTTGAAACTTGCTGGGTATGAGAACTGGAAACAAGCCGAGCCCAAGACAAGCCCCTTCCCCGAGATCGCGCCGGAATGGGCAGGTGTCCAACGTCATACGAGCGTGCTCTTCGACCTCACCAAGTCGCTGAACAAAGCGAAACTTGCCAACGCGCTGGCTGTGCGTCAAAAAATCGTCAACCTGCCCGACGGCGGGTTCGTCGAAGCCATCCTCCTGCACCCCAAGCAGCCAGAATCACCTAACGCGACCGCCCTCTTTGAAGTCAAGCTGCCTAAGCAAAGCAAGCCCGTCTTCCGCTTCAAGACGTACCGCGAAAAGACGCAAGGCGACGGCGTCGTCTTTCGTGTCCGAGTCGATGACGCCATCCTGTTTCAAAAAACTGTTGAGGACCAAGCGATGCTCGAACACAGCATCGACCTAAGCAAATACGCGGGCAAGACGATTCAACTCACCCTCGAAGTCGGACCCAGGCGAAACAACAACTACGACTCAGCGCTTTGGCTCAACCCCGCGATCGTTGATACGAAAAAGTAAACGAGTCGGTTAGGCAGACGACTCATCGATCGGCTCTGCGGCGACTACGCCACGGCGCGCTTCGAGCTTGGCCCGCGTCTGCTCCGCTCGTTCACGCGTGACGGGGTAGAAGAAGAACACGACGATCGCGATCAGTAGTCCGCCGCCCTGACAGATCATCAACATCAGCAGCATCCGTTGGCTCATCTCTGGAGATAGACCGCCCGCTTCTTCCGCGGCTTTGGGATCAAAGCCAACCCACTGGATCAGGTAGCCGCCGATGAGGACGGTGAAGGCAAACGCGATCTTGCGAGCAAAGCCTTGCACCGCGCTGAACATCCCCTCACGGCGGAGGCCGGTGTTCAGTTCATCTTCATCACAGATGTCTGCGGTCATCGAATCGATCATCAACCAACAACCCTGGCCGCCGAGCGCACCGATGAGCGTTGCGATGAGGACGCCCGGGACGAGCGCGGTGGCGATCGATTCCTTGACGCCCCAGCTAAGCAGCAACTCTCGGCCCGCGCTATTGATCGCGGCTTCGGGATCGTAAAGAACCCAGATCGCAAGCGTGCCCGCGAGCATGAGGAATAAGCCGAGCAACATGCCGTGCCGCTTGCCGGTAAGCATCGACAGTCGGCCGATCAAGAACATGCTCGCGTAACTAGTCAGCGCGGCGAGTATGCCCATCACTAAACCGAGAAAGCTAGCGTGATCCTTCGCGGCGTCTACCGAAACGGCGGCCTGGAAAACGTAGTAAATCAAGGCGAATTGCCCGACCGTGCCCGCAGTGAACAGCCCCATGATCACCGCGATGTAAGCGATAAACAGGATCAGAAACGGGCGGTTGGAAAGCGTGCTGCGCACCGCCTTGAAGATATTGATCGAGGGTTGACGCTCGATGTCTTCGCGCTCGCGTGTCGCAAAGACCGGGATCAAGCCCGTGACCAAGATGATGACGGCAACGACGATCGAGACGACACGCGTGCCGTTGATCTCGCCCTCGACGCCTTCGCCAAAGACATCTTTTCGACAGAACCAATACAGCGCGGGGACGCTCATGCTCGCCGCTAAGCCGAGGTACATCCGCCAAGACAAAACGCGGGTCCGCTCGTCGTAGTCCGGCGTAAGCTCAAAGCCAAGCGCGGTGTACGGCACCATGAAGAGCGTGTAGAAAAGAAAGTAGACCGAACCAAGGATCGCGATGTACCAGAACGGGCCGTTGGAATACCACGGGTTGTTCGCGGTCTCGAGCATCGGCGGAAACCACATCAACGGCAGCAGTAGTGCACAGCCGATGACGCCGACCAACATCAACGGACGCCGCCGACCCCAGCGCGAACGGAAGTTGTCCGAGAAGTTACCGATGATCGGGTCGGTGATCGCATCAAACAAACGCGGAACAAAGAGCGCAAGACCCGCGATGCCCGCGGGGATATAAAACGCAGTCGTGTAGATGATCATGCCCAGCGCAAAGAGCGTGTTGGCCATGAAGTTGTCGGCGATGCCGCCAAAGCCCCAGCCGACCCGCCGAGCAAGCGTGACACGATCCGATTGCTTCGGCTGATGCAGGTGACTCATGGCGTCGTTCTAATCGAGAGTTGAACTGGATCGGCGAGCAAGAAAAGACACGCCTTGAGTGACAGAACGAACGAAAAAGAGAACTTCCTCAAATCCTATATGGTCTAGACACTTTTAACTATTAGACAAGCTTACTATATCAGATAAAAATTTAAATCGTTAATCTGTTTGTTTATATGCCATCTATAAAAAACTATCTATTTAATATCTAGTCCATGCACTAAACGGCGCGTTGCAAAGCGTATCGAGTGATCAAAAAACAACCCCGCACGTTGGTACGGGGCTGCTTTAAGTTTTATTAGCTTGTTTCACAAGCGATGTGTATTTACTTGTCGGCTTTGAAGAGATCGACCATCGCTTCGCCCATGCCTAGGCCGACGTTCATGTACGTCTTCGCGTTGCCGCCGTAGTGTGAGCCGGAGGCGCTGCCCATGCTCAGCGGGTGGGTGTAGACGGTCGCGACATCGCCCTTGAGGTCGGGGTACTTCGCGGGGTCGCTGATGGCGAACATCGCGTCGAGGATTTGTTTCTCGGTGAGCTTTTCCGAATCCTTAGGCGTTTGACCAAGCGTCGCGGTGACAAACTTCGCGTCCGGTGCATCGAAATCTTTACGCAGTGCAGCGATCAGCGCGATGAGGTTCTTCTCGTAGCGTGCCGCGTGGCCAGCGTTTCGCCAGTCCTTATCGCCTTGCCACCAAAGGAAACCAGCGACTTCAAACTTTGTCGCTTCGGGGTAGTACTTGGCGAGGTCGGCGAGGATCTTCTTCGCGTTGGCGACATCTGCGTCGTACTGCAGGCCCGCGTACCAGCCGTGCTTTGGCGGCTCAGGGACGTTGCCCTTCTCCCAACGGCCGTGGCGGACCTCGTCTTTGTACGCGGGGTAGACGTAGGTGATTTCTTTGTTTTGCTTCTTGTCGAACTCGGTGAACTCGAAACGCTCGCTACCCGGGGGCAGCAGGTCCCAGCCCAAGCTACGGTTGCCGATCGAGCTCTTGAGCACCATCACCGGCTCATCGAAGAAGTTACCAAGCTGATGGCCGATGCCCTGCTCGATGCCGATCTTGTTTCCACCAACGGTCAGCCAGTCGTTGCGGTACACGCTCATGCTTCGCTTCTGCATCACCGACACATTGCGGACATCTTTGCGCGTCGTCCACGCGCCTGCGTCGTCGACCATGAACGGGTACAGGCCCTGTGCCGTGACCGCGTTGGTCAGCGACCCGTCGTTATCGCCCTTGACCTTCCCCATCTCGAGGGTGTTGGACTGGCCCATGATGATGAAGACCTTGACGGGCTTGGTCATGTCTGCGGACTTGCCATCGGGCCTAGGCAGCTTGTCATTGATCGGGTTCTCCGCCAGTGCGGGCGAGGCCAGCAGCGATAGGCCGAGCAACGCGGCAAACAATTTTGTTCGTTTGAACATGAGGTTCCTTCCAATTCGAATCGGGGGTCTAGTGACTGTGCCGAACGCTCGGCCGTCCTTCAATAACCGTATCCCTACAGGGACGCGGCCGATACATAATTGTAACAGTTGGATACAAAATCAGATCAAAAGAGGATCTGCCAGGCTCACGGCTTCGTTGAGCTGATGCGGGCGACAGGCCGCGTCTGCCATGGTCATTCGCTTCGCTATGCGGCCTTCAGATTCGTTGGCTTACCAACGAGATCCTTCAGCGAAGGCTTAGCCGCCAGCCCAAAGTGCTTGAGCATCGCCTCGACCGATTCAAGCGAGTTAAGCTCGTCGATCGAGACTTCGTAGTACCGAATATTGGGATGGGTCTTCTTAAAAAGTTCTGCCCGCGCATAGGTCTCTTGTACGTACCACTCTAGGCATTCCAACTCGTACTCCGTCAACCACGACGGATAGCCGAGCCGACTGCCAAGACACCTATCAACCATGAAGTCCAACGCACGCAACGGGAGCTTAATCAACCGTGCCGCGTGATACGCCAGCCGACGCGAACCCATCCGCTTCGGCGGCTCAACAAGCGGCGACTCTATCTCCGGCGTCTTAATCCACTCACGACCACCCGCAACCAAAGGTGTACACCCGATCCGCAACAGACTCTGCGCAATCTTCTTAGGCTCGCGCTTCAAGATCACCACCCCAATCTTTTCTGCAGGCAGGTGCTCAGGCACAAACCAACCGAAGCCTTTGATGAAACAATGATTCGTCTCGGCATAAACCTGACTGCCCTTTTTCAATTGCTTAATCGCTTCTAATTTTTTACGCGCGAACTCTTTCATCGGCATAGCCTCGCCGCGCAAGTAACGACGCATCACCTCTCCATTGCCAATCGGCGCGGGCTCATGCATCGCTCGACAGCCCACCACATGTTCAAGAATCTGCCCAAGATAGTTCGAGCCCGAGCGACCCGTATTAATCGAAAACAAATAGTCAATACGCTCTGCCATGATCAAGCTCCGTGAAACTAATGATCACGCAATTTACATCCCGCACATGCAAGCATGCAGCTCCTGCAATACTAATATTCCTTAAAAACAACGAGAAACACCGCCTCCCGATAACACGCCATGCCATCGGCAGTTACCAAAGCTCACCACGATCCACCTCTCTGCCGTACAACAATCCGCCGCTCACTACCGATATAAAACGGTTCCATGCTTCGTCCGGATCACTGTCGATATTATCGAACCGTACCCCCCAACACTTCGCGCACGCAAACGATCGCCCCGCTTGTTCGAGCCTCGGCATCACCTGCCACGCTTGCCCCGCGCGATCGCCTAACGCGTCGCCGATCGTCCATGCGGGCAAAGGCAGCCAAAGCTTTTTACAAATTCGACCGCAAGGCACGCGTTGCCCCGTCGCCAGCACCCGCCCCGGACAGACCCAGTCCCAGCCGCGGTAATGCCCCGGAT
Organism: Phycisphaeraceae bacterium; assembly: GCA_045105055.1. Classification (GTDB taxonomy): domain Bacteria; phylum Planctomycetota; class Phycisphaerae; order Phycisphaerales; family Phycisphaeraceae; genus JAHQVV01. The sequence continues at coordinate 20,648 of JBGCDC010000525.1, forward strand.
GCCGATCGTGATCACGACGCTTATGACGCACCCGCGCGGTCCGTTCCACCCGCTGGACAAAGTCCATCGGCACACGGTCGTACAAGTGCCGCCAAAGCGAGCCCCACACTTCCCATGGCCCGCGCCCTTCGTCCGCCTGCGGATCCATCGGCCCAGACCAGACCTTGTCCCGCCGACCGATCTTCCTACGATCAGGATTCGCCCGCTCCAGCCGTCCTTTCTTCACCCACGACCACACCGTCCGCTCATCCCGCCCAAGCAGCTTTGCCGCCTTCGGCACCGGCACGCCCGGCCAACCAATCCGCACCGGCTTACACAACGCACGCACCCGATCGCCACGCAGGACAAGCCGATGATTAAACCCGCGGTCATAACACGCCGTGTTGAATTCATTGCGCAACTCGTGCGCACCAATCCGCGAATCGCTCGCCCGCAATGGCAAACACCACGCCCGCACCGGCCGACGCAGTTCCTTGCGCGACACCCGCTCCATCCGCCGCCCCATCGCCCAAGGCTTGTTTTGAAGCTCCTCCGAAACCCGCCCCCATGCCTGCAACAACAACGTATCTAATTCATCCATCGTGATCGCTCCGTGTATAAAAAGGCCTTCTATAGAAGGGCAAACACGCGGGCTGGTGCGCACAAAGAATTGAATACAAACACAGTAAGCATATAAATGGGTGCCACACTGCGTGCCAATAGGCCGTTGTGTGCGAGTTGCAGTTGTGTGATCGAGAACAGTTCCACACACCGCGGCC
>JBGCDC010000526.1:0-7970 GCA_045105055.1 Phycisphaeraceae bacterium
AGCTGATCGCGTGCTATGTCCAAAAGATAAAGGCTGATCCGGACCTTCAATCGGTCGAGATCAGCCTGTATCCAACTCTCTTGAGTCAAAAAATAGCGGGGACAGGATTCGAACCTGTGACCTCCGGGTTATGAGCCCGACGAGCTACCAGACTGCTCTACCCCGCAACGAGTAGTGAACCAAAAATAGTACGTGGCATCGCTTGGCGTGTCAAGTTGGCGAAGGCCTTGTTAATTGTTTTCAGCGCGATCGTATGATGGTGCTTTGCACTACTTTCTAGGCGAGGTTCAATATGGCTGTGTTACTGAGTCGGTTGGGGATGTTGCTGGTTTTGGTTGTGATGGTTGGGTGTGGGCCAACGACGTTTGTTGTGGGGATCTCGCCTGGCGATCAGCGGATGACCGCGACGGTGGTTGAGCCTGCGGAGAGCCGGACGCGCGATCGCGTGGCGGTGATTGATGTCACGGGGATGATCCTAAATGCACGGATACCGGGCCTACTGAGTGAGGGGGAGAACCCCGTCAGTGTGTTCCATGAGCAACTTCGTCACGCGGCGAAGGACGAGCACACCAAGGCAGTCATCTTGCGATTGAACACGCCCGGCGGCGCGGTCGCGGCGAGCGACATGATGTATCGCGACTTGCTCGAATTTAAAGAAGTGACAGGCAAGCCTGTTGTCGTCGTGATGATGGATGTTGCGGCGAGCGGCGGGTACTACCTCGCATGCGCAGGCGATCACATCATCGCCTATCCGAGCACGGTCACGGCATCGATCGGCGTGATCTTCCAGACGATTAGTATGCAGCCCGCGTTATCAAGCATCGGCATACAAACGGAAGCAATCACGAGCGGCCCTAACAAGGACGCGGGCTCTCCTTTGAGTACGCTGACCGATGGGCACCGAGCGGTTTATCAGGAGATGGTCGATACTTTTTACGCGGACTTCACGGGGATTGTGCGTACTGCTAGGCCAAGGATCTCGGAAGCGGATTTCAAAGAAGTGACCGATGGCCGAGTCGTTACGGGCCGCCGTGCTCACGAGGTGGGCCTAGTCGATTCGCTCGGCGATCTCGATGATGGTTTTACGAAAGCGAAAGAGCTTGCGGGTCTAAAGGATGCATCGCTGATTCGTTATCACCGGCCCTTGTCGTATGTGGGCTCGCCCTATGCGAGCGCGGGCGATCGTCAACCGCAGAGCAGCACATCACAAGTGAACCTGCTGCAAGTGAATATGGATGGCGCGTTTGGCGAGGCGGCGTCGGGCAGCTTCTATTATGTCTGGCTGCCGGGTGTAAGGTAAGCTAACCGGTGGCTGATTGGCGTTGAAGGACTTACTCGTTGGGCTTGGCCAACCCGCTCTGATTAATGATTAAGGCGATGGCATATGCAGACGCTTGATATTGAATGCCCTTCTTGCAGTGAGATGCTCGAGTTGGATGCAGGTTTTGCTGGCGGTGTTTGTCGCTGCTCGAACTGCGGAACACTTATGACCGTGCCAAGCGATGCGGGCAAGGCCGAGTCGCTCATCAAACCCACGAGCAGCGCGTCCGTCGGCGCTGGTGGCACGTCTTCTATGGGTGTGCCTGACCCTGGGCCGCGACGTCCGAGCCGAGCTAGCTCTACTAAACGCAGCAAGGGTAAAAAAGGCGGCGCACAAAAAGGCAAACGCATCAGCACGACTATCGAGGCGGGCGAGTACCGCACGTCCAGTGGCAAGGTGATTCAGGTCGAAGAGACCACGCGCGTCCCGATGGCGGAGAGCAAAAAGAAGCAGATCCGTATGGCCACGACGATCGTATTTTTCTCGATCGTTGCGGCGGTCGTCGCAGTCGCAGTGGTCGGCATCATCGCTATCACGGGTGGACCCGGCGGCAGCGAAAGCAATGCCATTTATAACCCCGCGAAAAATCCGTACACGCTTGAATTCGCGAACGTGATGGGCCTACCGGTCGAAGGCACAACCGTCGTCGTCATCGAAGCGTCAGAGTTCAGCGCGGACTGGATCAAAATCACGGGCGATATGATCAAGGCAGGCTTGAGCCAAGAGGCGAAAGGCTCGGAGGTCGCACTCATCGGAGCGGGGACAAATCCTGTGCAACTAGCCGGTGGACCGCTACGCAAGCTGCCGCTCAATTCAGGCGAGCTCAGCGGCTGGTTCAGCAAGCTGCCCAAAGAAGGCGAAGCCGATGTCAGCGCCGCGATCAAGTCCGCATTGGACTTGAAACCGACCACGCTGATCGTCGTTGTGGGCTACACGGACATGGCAAACATCGAGGCTTGGGACGCACTGATCGCCGATGAGAAAGATCTCAAAATCCACGCGGTGCATATCGGCAACAGTTCGTCAGAGTTGCAAGGCTGGATGGGGGAACGCGGCGGAGAGATGGTCGTGTTCTCTATTGATCAGATCGAGCAACAGAAAAAGGACGCAGCGGAAGCCGCTAGCGAAGATGAGTGAGTTACTAGGACTTACTGCGGCTTGATCGGATCAAACTGGCACGCAAGGCTTCAACGAGCAAGGCAAGGGTGACTGATGGGATTCGAACCCACGACCTCCGGGATCACAACCCGGCGCTCTAACCAACTGAGCTACAATCACCAACATACGGGCTAATGTCGCCCGAGCTACAAAAAGTAAGCCGACCGGGGCCGCGTGTCAAACCCCGCCACTGCTCTAGCGGGTCAATGTCATCGGTCGGGTGGCCGGCAATTGCAAAATCTGCCGATGTTTGCCGTTAGAGGGGGCCGCGCTTAAACTTTACAATCCGATCAGACCAAGGGACCCGCCATGACCCGACTCGCCACAATCTGTCTTACCTTCGCGGTGCTGTTTATCACGGCGGGCTGTAGCCACATCAAGACCCCTGCCGTCGCGTTCACCGACGACGGCGAGTTTCTGCCCCAAGACGTCGGCGAGGGCCTAGTACGCTCGCCCAACCCGCTGATCCCCGACGTGCCGATGCCCGTCGGTTTCAAAGCGGTCGCCAGCCAGTGCTCGTTCCAATACGACGGCAACATCCGTATTGTCCAGCACGTCTACCAAGGCCACGCCGAGCCAGGCGATGCGACCGAGTTTTATCAGCGAACGCTAGCCAGCAACAACTGGTCGCTCATCGACATCCAAGCCGTGGGCAATGCCACCGTACTCCGGTACACCAAGGGCCCCGAGGTCCTGCGGATCACTGCAAAAGACGGTTGGGCCGTTAGCACCATCACGATCAACATCGACTCGAAATGAGATTTCAACCTTTAGACCACCCGCGGCCTTAGGGCTTGCGTAAGAAAGACCGACATGGATTCCGAACGCCGACACGAACTCGAGACAAACGACCTCCGCGAGTTCCTCGATAACTTCAAAGACTTCTGGGACAAGCACGGCAACCGCTTGCTCATATCGCTCATCGTTGTTCTGGGCGCTTGGCTTGGCTACGCGAAGTACAACGAGTGGCAGGCCGACAAGGCTGAGGCCGCATTTACACAACTCAACGAAGCCGACTCAGCCGACGCCTTCCGTGCCCTTGCCGGCGAGCGAAGCGAAGTCCACGACGAAGCGATGCGACGTGGCGGCGATACCGCACTAGGCGATGCTCGCACTGCACTGATTTCTGGCGAAGACGCTGATAAGCCGCTGACCCAAGCGGGCTCGGCATATGACGCACTCGCTAAACGCGGCACAACGACCGAGTACCAACTCGTCGGGCAAGAAGGCCTCGCCAAAGTTGCGCTGATGCGTGAAGAATGGGACAAAGCGAAGAAGCACTACGAACAAGTCATCGAACTGGCAGGCGATGCTTTTGTCACGCAAGCCGATCGAGCTCAACGTGCATTAGATCGCATTGACCTCTTGAAGAGCCCCGTCGCTTTCGCAGAGCCAGAAGCCGCTGTGGCGCCCGCCCCGCAGCCGGTTGAAGATGATGCAGATAGCCCCAAGCCCGCGCTACCGCTGCTGCCTGTGCCACCCGTCGAGAGCGAGTGACTTACAGGTAGGACAGGCATGCCCGCCTGCCGATCGGTGTAGCCGAATTTAAACCACCATGACCAACACGCCCCACCCCGAGTCTGCCGAGTCGCTGACTCGTGCGAAGCGCTATTTCGCGGAGTCGCTTGAGGACCTCGAAGAAGCCGGTGCCGAGCACATGGTTTGGACGATGTCCAAAGACTCGACGATGCGCCTGGATAAATACGTCCAAGGCCGACTCAAAGGCATCTCACGCAGCCAAGTCCGCAAACTTATCGACCTCGGTGCCGTGACCGTCAACAGCGTTGCTGGAAAGCCTTCGCAAAAATTACGAGGTGATGATGTTGTTGAAGTCGTCGTCCCGCCCAAGCCTTCCGAAGGTCTGATCGCCGAAGACATTCCGCTCGACATCCTCTACGAAGACGATGTCTTTATTGCGATCAACAAAGATGCCGGCATCATCGTGCACCCAGCCCGCTCTCGGCTCACGGGCACGATGATTAACGCGCTTGCCTACCACTTCGAACACCACCCGGGCAACACCGTCGACCGCACCGTTAAGCAAGACGACGCGCACAACAAGCCGACTGGCCCCCTGCCGCCTAAGCCCACTCGCAAAAATAAACCCGCGCTCTCATCTGTCGGACAAGACGCCGCCCGCCCCGGCGTCGTTCACCGACTCGACATGAACACCACCGGCGTCATCCTCTTCGCGAAACAAAATGAGGCGCACTGGCTACTCGCGAAACAATTTGAAGAACGCACCAACACCAAGGCATACCTCGCCGTCGTCCATGGAAACCCCGACACCGCAGGCATCATCGACCAGCCACTTGGCAAGCACCCGACGATCCGCGAAGGCAACGCAGTCCGCCACGACACCACCGGCAAGCACGCACTCACGCTCTACCGTGTGCGTGAACAGTACGAAGGCTACGCGCTTGTCGAGTGCGAAATTAAGACTGGCCGAACCCACCAGATCCGTGTCCACCTCCAGTACATCGGACACCCCATCGTCGGCGACATCATGTACGGCGGCGAGATCGTCGGCCCAAAGGAACTCGATGAGCCCCCCTTCCCCGCTGGTGCAAGAGTCAACCTCAGCTACGCGCGACAAAAAGAAGACGGCAAAAAACTAGAAGCTCTCGCCCTACTGCGTAATGAAGAAGGCAGCGCCCACCCCGACGGCCCGGTCATCTCCGCGGTGCCCGCGCTCCACGCCGCGTACCTTGGGATCAAGCACCCGATCGATCAATACGAGATGATCTTCACCGCCCCGCTTCACGAGCCGATGCGCACCCTCGTCCAAGAACTCCGCAAACGCCCAAACACCACCGGCGCGAAAGCGACCGATGCAAACAGCTACATCGATCTTCGCTATGCGATGGCTGATTGACCCAACATCTCAAGAAATGACTCGCCAGAGCACGAAGCGTCAGCGAATGCCACCAACACTCTGCTGCTCGTGGCACAGGCTGACCCTTCGTACTCTGATCAAAAAAAACGCACTGTGACACGGTCTGTGTCGCAGTGCGTTTTGAAGTGGCCAGACCCGGACTTGAACCGGGGACACCTGCATTTTCAATGCAGTGCTCTACCAACTGAGCTATCTGGCCTACGGATCGCTAAACAAGCCAGCGATCGGACCGGAGAGTTTAACAGACGCCAGCGAGGACGCAACTGGTTAGAGATCGGCAGGCCCGCGAAATATGTAAAACCTTTTTGCATCCCTGCTATGGCGGGCATCGGTCGAGGCTGCGATAATGCTCTCATGAACTTCCTGGCAACCTTACAAATCACATTGGCACAAGCGGCCCCTGCGACACCTATCGCCGCGGGCGACGAAACGCAGTGGATGGTCTACGCGATCCTCGCATTCGGTATCGGGATCACGCTGCTGGTGCTCGAAGCGTTCCTGCCCTCCGGCGGAGTGCTTGGCCTACTCGCGGGGATCTGTGCAATCGGCGGAATCGTGATGTTCTTCCAGTTCGATACGATGTGGGGGATGGTGTCCATGGCCGTCTCGCTGTTAGCAGCACCGTTCATCATCGCGGGGATGTTGTGGGTCTGGCCCAACACGCCGATCGGCCGAGCACTGACGCTCGAAGACGAGCAAGAACTCGTCAACGAAAATCCACAAGGGTCAGATAGTGACGGCTCGATCCAGGTCGGCCTAGAGGGCGAAGCACTGACCGAGCTAAGACCCGTTGGAGCCTGTCGCCTCGGTAGCAGCCGCATAGACTGCATCTCGCATGCGGGCGTGATCGAGAAAGGCACAAAAGTGCGCGTCATTGGTGTCGAAGGCGTTTCGATCAAGGTCAAAGCAATCTAATAGCTTCGCGAACCCGCGTATCTATGAGAAGTTGATATCCCACCGCAGGCTTAAGAGCAGGCTTGCGGAAGGTTTTGCTTGAGTGATATGGGTTTAGCTGCCGAGGGCTTGGACGCGTGCTTCGGCGGGGAGCATTTTTGTGATGCGTACGCCGAAGTTCTCGCCGACTTTGATGGCTTCGCCGGTACCGACCTGCTTGTTATTGATCAAGATTTCGAGCGGCTCATCAGAGGATTTATTGAGCTCGACGATAGAGCCGGGGCCGAAGCCCAGGACGGTGTCCAGCGAGATACGCTGAGCGCCGACGGTGACGATCAAGGGAACTTTTAGTTGCAGGATGGTGTCGAGGTCGGTGGCCATGGTTGAGTTATCGGCGCGCGGGGTGGGTGGGCGTTAAGAACTAGGTGTAAAGCCGCAAGTGGCTTTCTTTAGCGCAGGAACGCCGCTTCGGCAAGATCAACTGCTTTGGCAAGCGCAGCGGCCTTATTGACTGTCTCTTCGTGCTCAAGCTGGGGGTCCGAATCTGCAACGATGCCCGCGCCAGCTTGGATATCTACACACCAGCCGCCCTGCTCGCGGGGCATGACCACCATGGTCCGCAGCGCGATGGCCATATCCATATTGCCCGCCAGATCCGCGTAGCCGACCGCCCCGGCATAGGGCCCGCGCTTGACCGGCTCCAACTCATCAATGATCTGCATCGCACGCACTTTCGGTGCGCCGCTGACCGTGCCAACCGGCAACGTATGTCGCAGCGCATCCCAGCACGACATCCCCGGCTGCAGGTCACCAGTTACGGTGGAGCTGAGGTGCATGACGTGGCTGTATTTTTCGACGATGAGGACTTCGGGCAGTTCGATCGAGCCGGGCTGCGCGACTCGGCCGACATCGTTTCGGCCAAGGTCAACAAGCATCACATGTTCCGCGACATCTTTCGGGTCACTGCGTAGCTCGGCTTCCAACGCGTCGTCTTGTTCTTCAGTTGCACCGCGCTTACGTGTCCCGGCGAGTGGGCGGTTGACGACCTGGCCATCCTTAACCCGACACAAGATCTCTGGGCTTGACGCGACAAGCACACCGCCGTCGATCTGTAGATAGAACATATACGGCGACGGGTTGACCACGCGAAGCGCGCGATAGATATCGAATGGATCGGCCTTCGTTTCAATGCGAAACCGCTGGCTTGGCACGACCTGAAAAATATCGCCCGCCGCGATGTATTCCTTGGCTTTAAGGACGGCCTCTTGATAGCCCCCTTCACCCATGCTCGAGCCGCGCAGCGCGCGCGGCGGCGATGCGAGATCGATATGCCCCGGCGCAAGCGCACTATCCTCCGCCGACGTCGCGGCGGGCACCGTGGTCAAACGCTTCACAAGCGCATCAATCTTCGCAATCGCATCCGCGTATTTCGCAGCGACATCATCGCCCGGCGAGACCTTGGCGTGCGTGATCACAAGTACACATTTTTGGACATGATCAAACGCAACCACGTCGTGATACAGCTGCATGTGCAGATCAGGCAACGCGCGGTCGTCTTGTGGCGGCGTCGGGGGTTGCTCGCCTTCGAGATAACGGACGGTGTCATAGCCCGCGTGGCCGACCCAGCCGCCAGTGGAGTCCGGCAGGCCGGGGATCGCGATGAGCTCAACATCATCGGTGTGCTTTTGCATCTCGGCGAGC
>JBGCDC010000527.1:0-3707 GCA_045105055.1 Phycisphaeraceae bacterium
AAAGACCGCAGCGAGATGAACAACCTCGCAGACGCGATGCCCGACAAGGTCAAAGAGCTCGAAGCGAAATGGCAAGCCGAAGCGAAGCGGACGCTGATTCTGCCAAGGCCGGGGAAGAAGTGATCGAAGGAAATATTCAAGGTATTGGAATACGAGCACTAACAATAGACCCATCTTGAATACCTGAAAATACGCGAGAATTACAGAAAAATGCGGAGGGAACAAAGCCCGCAGTAAAACCTGTACGAACACCTGATTCAGCGTCCCAACGCGACAAACCTTCGATATCGGCAGAATACAAATGAACACCGTCGCTGAAGAATTTACCTTTCGGTCCAGCGAATGATTTAACTTCCTTTGCACACCGCCATCGACTAGACGAATCAGAAGCGTACGAAACATCGAAAATCCGAACGCCAGGAATCATTTCCTCATCATCAACTCCGATACCGCCAACAGCTAGGCGAGCATCATCAATCCATACCATAGGGCAATCCCAATAGTAGGATCGCTGAACACAGGACTGCTGGGTTGGTCCATCTTCTGATTCCCACACATTCACTTCTAGCCATTCGCTGAGTTGCCAAGTTATTGGGATACCCACTGGACTCCAAACCCAACCGTCATCTGCAATGTGTTTCCCAGATGGACTCACATGTAGCCTGCCATGGAAATAATCTAAGTAATGCTCCGGACGCTGATCATCATTCGTATAACTTGTCGGACTACGATCGGAAAGCAATTCGCCTGTTGCCGGGTTTGAAAAGTCAAGACGATTCCAATCCGTACGGTGAATCACCACACACTCGCCACCACGTTCTGAAAAAGCAATGGAGAATGGAACTGTCCGACTGTGGTACTTACCGCCATCCAAATCCATCGTCGTATATCCCGATTGGATATCTATGACGCAGCCGAATTGCCCATAGTCATTGGTGACCGCCGCATAAGTACCGCAAGAAGAGGTGCAGAGCCTTGGATTAATTTTATGATTACACCATGGCTCATGGCTGGGCTCTTTCCGCAGGCAGTTCTGGGCGACATGCTCCGAAGTCATTTGATTGGAATCTAACCGATGTAGAATCCCATCCTGACTCAACACCAACCAGTCATGTCTACTCGAATGATGATGAGGTATTGCATCAACGACCACACCTAATTCTCTTGGCAATGGGAGCCGGTCTATGATCAATTCGAAAGATTGATCGCTGATCAATATCTCCGGGCAGCCACGCATGCATTCTGGATCGCCATAGTCTTCGACTCGCTCCTCTAGGCATTGATTACAAATCGGCACAAGCTCGATATCGGAGCACGCATCTTTTTGCTTAAGACAATTGAGGCAGAGATAGTCCGACCTCATGCCTTCGCCGGTAAAGCTGCGGGCATAGTCAAGATACTCTTCGTCTGTATGTAAAAAATGTTTACATACTCTCGCCTCAATTTTTTCATTTACATGTTCGCAATTATTCTGCATCTCTAATCAAACCCCATATAACGGCCTAAGCTTGCCTTCGAGATGTCGCATCAGTGGATCAGCCGACAGCGGCTTACCGGTGACGTGTTGGACGAGGTCGGCCGAGCGGTAGCGTTGGCCGTGGGCGTGGATGTTTTTGTTGAGCCAGGTGCGCAGGGTGGTGAAGTCGCCTTGGGCGAACATTGCGTCGAGGTCGCCGAGTTGTTCTTTGGCGGCTTCGAAGAATTGTGCGGAGTAGAGGTTACCCATGGTGTAGGTCGGGAAGTAGCCGATCGCGCCCATGGACCAGTGGATGTCCTGCATACAGCCGCGGGTGTCGTCGGGCACATCAACTTGCAAATACTCTTTGTACTTCGCGTTCCAAACCTCGGGCAGGTTATCGACGGATAGGTCGCCCTTCATCAGAAGCCTTTCAATCTCGAAGCGGATCATGATGTGGAGGTCGTAGGAGGCTTCATCGGCTTCGACGCGGATGAGGCCGGGGCTGACGATGTTGGCTCCGCCGTAGATCTGGTCTTCGTTGAGTGAGGCGGTCGCGTTACCGAAGTGCTCGGCGAGTTTGGGGTAACACCACGACCAAAACGCTCGGCTGCGCCCGACCTGGTTTTCCCACATCCGGCTCTGGCTTTCGTGGATCGATAGGCCGACGGCCTGGCCCATCGGCGTGCCGATGTGTTTTCCGAGTAGGCCCTGCTCGTAGATGCCGTGGCCCGATTCGTGCAGCGTTGAGCCTAGCGCATCGTTGACGTTGTCTTCATGGAAGCGCGTGGTCATACGCACATCGTTGCAGTGCGAGCCGGAGCAGAACGGGTGCGTCGATTCATCGAGCCGACCACGGTTGTAGTCAAAGCCGACCGCGGCGCTGATCGCTTTGACAAATGTCTTTTGCTGTTCGATCGGCAGTTTGAGTTCGTTGAATGCGTTGCTCGGCCCGGCCTTACTACCAAGGATCTCTTCGAGAAGCGGAACCAAGCGCTCACGCAAAGGCGTAAAGACTTCCGCGACCGACGCCGCGGTCATCCCCGCCTCAAAACTGTCGGCCAAGGCATCCCAAGGCTCGCCCGCCTCTTTGTCCCAGCCGTAGCACTCCGCTTTTTGCTGGTTAAGCGTGACGACCTTCGCCAGCCACGGCTTAAACGCCTTGTAATCGTTGACCTTTCGCGCCTCGGCCCAAGCATGCTTGGCCTGGCTCGTCGTCTCACTCATCTCAACCACAAGCGACTCGGGCAGCTTCGTCGCTTTGTCGTAGTCTCGTCGCAGCTCGCGGATATTGACCGCCGACTCGCTCAGTGGATCGCTCATCAGCGCGTCATCCGCTTCGCACTCGTTAAGCCAGGCACCAATGCGCGTATCGGTGTGCATCTGGTGCGTCAGCTTCGCGAGTTGTGCGAGTTGTCGCGTGCGGTGATCCAAGCCGCCGGGCGGCATGAGCGTCTCCTGATCCCAACCGAGGATCGAGGCACTAGACCCAAGCAGGTTGGCCTGCTTGGTATGGTTGATGAGTTGGTCGTAGGCGGTGGGCATGTGCAATCCTCTGGAGACAATTTGTTCCATAGGATAGCCCGCATCTTGCGATGGGGCTGTCGGCGAAAACGTGATGAGGCGATGCGGATCGTCTGCTACAACGGCCATAGCGCAGCACTAGGATCATGGCCCAACGTTGAGCTCTTCATCCATCGGCGACCAGAGCGTGTCGAGCGTGCTTAGGCCTGCGGCATCTACGAGGTCGGATTGCTGCTTCACCGCGACATGGCCGTCGACGTAGGTGAAGTGCGTGCGGCCCTCTACGGATGACGGGTCTTGGTTGTTTCCGTGCAGCGTCCAGTTGATCTGGGTCGGGAGCACCATACCGCTGTATCGGCTGCCCGTTGTGTTACCGACGTCGCCAGTGAATCGCACGCCGGGCGTGTTGCCAAGTTCGCCAAAGCCCGCACCAGCGATGTGTCGGCCGGTGCTGCCCCACTTGGCCCAGCCCTCACCCGCAAGCATCGTGCTCGAGGCGTTGATCACGTCGGCATCGAACAACTCGCCGATGACATCAAGCTTGCCCGCGTCGCCGTTGAACCCACTGCTGCTAGACCACATGTTGAGGCAATAAACGCGCACGGCTAAATCATCATTGGGACAGGCAAGAACACCGCCAGTAACGCTAGTGCCCGCAGCGTCGCTGGGCAGGTACTGACCGGCGTGACGCTGATCAAACCAATAGCCCGTACTAAAACGGTTGGGT
>JBGCDC010000528.1:0-3444 GCA_045105055.1 Phycisphaeraceae bacterium
CGTTCTTGAGTTGTTCGTTGTTGTCATCGATGCGTTTGCCGATAGCGGTCGCGGAGCGGAAGTCGAAGGGCGTATCCTCGACGGGTTGGATGCCGTTGTTGGGGATGCTGGTTTCATCGATGGGTGTATAGCCGTCGGCCAGGAGCATGAGCTTGTGGTCGAGGATTTTTTGTGCCGGGTCGCCGGTGAGGTTCCAGTAGGTGTGGTGGACGATGTTGACAACGGTCGGCGCGGTAGTGGTGGCCTCGAAGTTGATGACCAGTTCGTCGCTGTTGTTGAGGGTGTAGGTGACGACGCTTGTGAGCTGTCCGGGGTAGCCTTCTTCGCCGTCGGGGCTGACATAGGTGAACTGGACGCCGTCGCCATCGATGGGGTGGATGCGCTGGGCAGACCACATTTTTTTGTTGAAGCCGACGGTGCCGCCGTGCAGGTGGTTGGGGTCGTTGTTGGTGGCGAGGGTATATTCGGTATCGTTGAGGGTGAATTTGCCGTTGGCGATGCGGTTGCCGTATCGGCCAACGGTCGCGCCCATGTAGCTGCCGTCGTTGACCCAGCCGTCGAGCGTGTCGTAGCCGATGGTGATGTCGGCGAGGTTGCCGTCGCGGTCGGGGGTGCTGACGGAGACGAGTGTCGCGCCGAAGTCTGTAACCGTGGCGGTTAGGCCGTTGGCGTTGGTGAGGGTGTAGAGGTTGGCGGTGGTGCCGTCGGATAGTGTGCCGTAGGTGTTGGTCACGGGTGTTTCTCGCTGTGTAGTGCAGGCGGTGGAGAGGGTGGCGAATAAGGCGACGAGTGCGAGTCGGGACAGGGTTTGCATGGCAGGCTCCGTGAATCGGACGGGTTGAAGCGGACCCGACTAAGATACCGCAATGTTGCGTTTACATTCGCTTGCTTTCTGGGTGATTGTGTTTGGTGTCTGCTTGGCGATTGCGCCTGTCCATGTGGATGCGATGCAGGGGCCGACGCCGCCGGGCCAAGTAGCGAGGGGGCCGGGCGGGACGGATTACCGTTTCAACGGGATGCGCGTCACCGCCTTTGGCGAGGGTGCGACGGGCTATTGGATCATTGAGCCGAGGCAACGCGTCGAGGAAGCACTACCCGTCGTGGTATTTGTGCATGGCTTTGGCCTAACGAAATACACCGCTTACCGAGCTTGGATCACGCACCTTGTGCGCAAGGGTAACGTCGTCATCTACCCGCGCTACCACGTCGGCGGTATCGTCGACCCGACGACGTTTACGCGGGCCGCGGCGGCCGGTGCCAGCAAGGCACTTGCGCAGTGCGACGGCAAACGGCACGCATCGATCGATCGTAATCAACTCACCATGATCGGCCACTCGCTCGGCGGAACGATCGTCGCGAACCTCGCGGCGAGACCCAAGCATTACAACTTGCCAGTCCCCCGCGCGCTGATGCTCCTGCAGCCCGGCGATACGAAATCCGACAACGGGCTCGGCGCGTTCTTCCCGTCGCTTACCGAAGACCACCGCACGATTGCCAAAGGCACGCTCATGCTGATCGTCGATGTCGAGGGCGATTACTTCGTTAGCCCCAAGGCCGGCCTGCGGATCTACGACAACGCGGCCTCGATCGATGCGACGGACAAGCGTCGGCTGCTGCTAAAGACGGATGACCATGGCGAGCCCGCGATCATTGCGGATCACATGCTGCCGATGGCGTGGACGGATCGGCAGACCAGTCAAGGCCGAGTCAATGCGTATGATTTTGCGGCCTGGCGTTGGTTCGACGCGTTGCAGGCGAGTGCGTTAGGCGACAAGCAACAGCACGTGTTGGTGTTTGGTGATGCGGCGTTAGACCTAGGGCAGTGGTCCGATGGTGTGCCGGTGTGTCGGCCGATGGATGCGCCGGGTGATAGGCTACGGCCATGAAGATCGGACTGGTACAGCTCAATAGCGGGGACGATGTTGCGGCGAATTTGTCGCAGGCCGAGGCTTTGGTGCGCGAGGCGGCGGCGCAGGGCGCGGAGTTGGTCGCGATGCCCGAGGTGATCCACTTGCGGGTTGGCGGGGCGCTGGCGGGGCGGTACGCGGATGAAGCGCAGCCGATCCCCGGGCCGACGACGCAACGGTTTTCAGTATTGGCGAACGAATTAAATATCACGCTGCTACTCGGCTCGATCGGCGAGCAATGCGACGACCCTCAGCGCACCTACAACACGTCCGTCTTGATTGCGTCGGATGGCGAGATCGCCGCGACATATCGCAAGGTGCATCTGTTCGATGTGTCAGTTGATGATGACAACGCCGACCGCGAGTCGGACCGGTACCTTCCCGGCAACGAACTGGTCACCGTGGACCTATCCGCGTGTACCGTCGGCCTATCCATCTGCTACGACCTGCGATTCGGCGAGTTGTATCGCTCGCTCGCCTTGCAAGGTGCCAAGCTTATCTTTGTCCCTGCGAACTTCACCAAGGCGACCGGCCAGGCGCACTGGATGACACTCCTCAAAGCCCGCGCGATCGAGAACGGCTGCTTCATCGTTGCCCCCGCGCAATGCGGACGCTTCCCGCATGGCTTTACGGCCTTCGGCCACAGCACGATCATCGACCCATGGGGCAGCGTCCTTGTCGAACACAACGACACGCAAGGCACGAGTGTCACAACAATCGACCTGAGCAAAGTTGATGAAGTGCGTCGAGCGATTCCGGTCTTGCAACACCTTCGGCCGGATGTGTATTGAATCGCTAGCCGCTGGCGGAAGCCCGTCGGCTTGGAGTTAGAAGTGCAGGTAAGCTGGATGGTCTCTCTAGCCGCAGGCCGACGTGCTCACGCCAGAGGCTATGCGCCATTCATTAATTCATTTGAATGATATCGCGGACGTTAAATCAATCTTTTTTGATTTTGTTCTTTACATTCCGATGTGTTTTGTGTTCAATTGATTATCCCACCTTTTGTCTGTGTTTACAACGTAATCCGTTAAGCCTACCCGCGGATTGCCTCACAGGAGCCAGCCTATGAAACGACGTCCCTCGCCCGAGCACCAGGTCTCTCACATTGATCCTGTGGCCGATGAAGAACTCATGCAAGATGAATCCGAAGTCGGTGAAGAGATTCGCGCGACGGTCACGGCGCTCATGCCTTGGGGCATCTCGATCCTCGCACACGTCGGCTTGATCGTGGTCGCATTTTTCTTGGTCTGGCAAACGATCGTGAAGGAAGAGCATCAGCCGGTGGTGCCGACATTGTCGCAGTCGCCCAATATTCCGGCGCTGACGAACGATATCGATGATCCCATGAAAGATGAGTCGTCGGGCGGCTCGTTGATCCAGCCGGTGATCGCGCCGGTGACACCTGTGCAGCCTGCGGTGCCTGGTTTTGATTTGCCGCCGATCCCCGTGCCTGATCACTCAGGTTTTGGAAAAAGTGTTGGCGATAAACGCGGCGATAACACTGGAGGCGGTGGTCCGATTGGCATTGATCCGCCCG
>JBGCDC010000529.1:0-4804 GCA_045105055.1 Phycisphaeraceae bacterium
CCGCCGAGCCAAGCAAGATGGCAAGCGTGCGGAAAAGGTTGGGTTGAATAAGGCGTTGCGTGGATGGCATGCGTGTCTCGTCGTGCTTCGAGGATGAGTTTAAATCGTTGCGGCGACCCATCCGCATGGACGGACGCTGCATAGACATATTACCGAAAGACATCGGCATCAGCCCACTTCCAACGCGAAAACATGACAGAGCAAACGGCCAATCACGACAACGCGAACACTCGCTGAGATCGCATGGCTACTGCCCCTCGCCGATATCCGCGCCTTCGAACTGAGCCAACGCAGATTGGGCCCGATTGCGCAGGTCGATGATCGTCGCGTCGTTGGGGTTGCTCTTGCTCAACGAATCGAGCAGGTCGAAGAGGCGGGTGAAGTCTTGGCCACGCTGAAAGCGGTCGAGCGTGACGAACTCTGGGTTCTCCGCGCGTTGCCGCTGGGTCAACGGGTCGTGCTGGGCAAGTTCGAGCAGCGTCTTTGCAAGCTCGATCTTGTAGCGAAGCCGCTGCGGGTTTTCTCGGGCGATCGCTTCGAGCAGCTCGACCGCATCGGCTAAAAACCGCTGCTTGTCCTTAATGTTCAGGTTCGGCGACATCCGACGCAGCGCGATCGCCAACGTCTCGCGCATCGGCGTGGTCAGGCGTCGCGCATCGTCCTCCGCCTCGACACTAAACAAGTCAAACACGTTCGCCACAATACTGTTGTAAACGATGAATGCATCGGGCGCAGATCCCATGCGTTCAAATGTCTCGGCGATCTTGAGCTTGACCTGCGCGAGCTCGCTGGCAAGTACGCGGTCTGGATCATCACGGTCGAACTGGCCTAGCTGGATTGACTCTGCGGTAGCGAAAGCGCCCAGCGCGTTTTGCAGGTAGCGAGCAACGACGTCGGCATCTTCCTCGCCATCAGCCAACGCCAAGTTGATCTCGCCCTTTAGTCGAAGTGCCTCGGCCTGTGCCGCGAGCAAATCGTCGTATGGCACCGGCGGCGCAGCAGTCATATCCAACAAATCGTTGATCGTTGAGATCGAGCGGTCCAGCGCGTCAAGACCGTTGACTAGCCGATCATTATTCGCATAAACACGCGCCAAGACTTTGCGGAGCATGGCCTGTTCATAGCGGACCGTCAACGAATCCGACACCTTCGCCAAGAGGTCTAGCGCTTCGAGACATTGCTGCTCGGCTTCGTCAATACTCGCAGAGGCAACATCGATTTGAGTAAGTACCGCATCGCTGGCTTGGCTGCTCTCGGTGATGTCCAGGTTTGTTTCCGCCAAGCGCCGCAAGGTGCTGGCCAAGTCAATCGCAAGCGTTTCATCAAAGCCCGACTCGCGGCGGATCTCACGATACTCCTCGACAATTTGAATCAACAGTTCGCGCTGCTCGCCATACATGCCCTTGCCGCGGAACACATCGGAGTTGGTGATCGTTTCAAAAATATTGGCTAGGGATGCACGTAATCGCTGGGCCGCTTCACGGGCGTCTTCTGCGGCGAGCGCCGTCTCTCGTTGCGCAGCCAGCGCCTCTTCCGCCTTCTTGTCGAGCTCGTGATAGAACCAGCCAAGCATCACAGACAGCAGCACGGCGACAAGCAATACAGACGTGACCAATGCCTTACGCCTGCGGATCCATCGGCCAAGCAATTCGCGATTCGTCGGCGGGCGGATCGGCAGCGACTCACCTACCAAATACAGGTCTAAATAGTCTGCGAGTTCCTCGGCCGATTGGATACGTTTATCGATCTCACGTTCGGTAGCCCGCGCGACGATGGCTTCGAGATCGCGGTCAAAGCCCGGGTCGATCTCGCGAAGGCGAGGTACGTCCTTTTGATGAATCATCGTTGCCAAAGCACGTTCATCGCCTGCTTCGCCGAAGAGACGCTTGCGTGTGATCAGTTCCCAGAGTGTTGCACCTAAGCCGCGCACATCTGCAGCGGCGCCGACATCAAGCACCGCCGAGGCGAGTTGTTCAGGCGCGGCATATCGGAGCTTACCCATAAAGCCCGCGCCGATGGAGACGGCTTGCGAGGCGTCGCCGCCCTTGGCTAGGCCGAAGTCCATGAGGACGATGCGCTGGCCATCGGGCGTGAGCATGAGGTTGCCGGGGCTGACATCGCGGTGGATCACGCCCTGCTCGTGGACGGTATGCAACGCGCGTGCGGCATCTCGGATCAGCTCGACCACACGCGCAACATAGTGCTCGCTATCTTGCGCCGGCCCGGCGGATTCGGGGAGCTCGGGTAGTGGTAGCGGCGGCAGGTTGAGCGGCTCTTCTTCATCTTCCGCGCGGCGGATCACCGGGCTCATCGTGCGCTCGTATCGCGTCTCGACATCGGTTCGCTTGCCTCGGCTCGCTTGTTCGAGGGCCGCGGAAAACGTCGAGCCGGGCAGCGTCGTGATCTCGTTATTGCCTGCGGTTTTGCTTAGCTCTTTCCAAACCTGCTCGAGGTCTGCGCCGGGGACGTACTCCATCGTGTAGTACATCTGCCCGTCAGCGAGCGTGCCCGAGTCCAGCAGCTTGACGATGTTGGGGTGCTCGCAGTTGCCCAGCACGCGCATCTCGCGGCGGAAACGCGCGAGCGCACGATCGTTACTGGACAAATCGCCGGGCAATGTTTTTAGCGCAACGATTCGGCCTAGCGAGGATTGCCTAGCGAGATAGACCACGCCCATGCCGCCCCGACCGAGTTCCGCGAGCAGCTCGTAGTCGCCGAGCATGGTGGCCCGGTTAGGCCCAAGCCGGCTGTCACCGAGTAGGCCTTCAACCGATTCACTTTCGCTTCGGCTTTGCTTTTCAAAGTTGTGAATGTCTTCGACGGTGACCTTGCGGGCCGAGACGGCGGTAAGGATCATCGCGATCGCCCCGGCCATCTCGCTGTCGCGCTCGGTTCGGCCCGTGGTGTAGCTGAGGTACTCGACCTGTCTTCCGCCGCGGTCGCGGTTGAGCAGTAGCACTTGGTCTGCGACTTCGGACTCACGGAAGCGCATCATCGGGCCTAAGCGCATCGGTGAAGCGACACCTGGCCAGAGCAGCGCGAGGCCCGGGAACGAGCCGTGCCTTGGTGCGAGTGATTCGGCAAGGTCGGTGTTAAAGGTCATCGGCGCGCTGCGTTCACCTTGCAGGCCGATGAGTTCGCGGAGGGAGACCTCAAAGCTGCCTTCGCCGATCATCCGCATCTCGGTCATGTAGACGAGGCGTGTGCCGGGCGGGCCCATGAACTGGAAGTTGCGTTCGTTGAGCACCTCGTTGACCGCGGGGAACATCAGCGGGCCCATCTCGTTTTCGAAGAAGTTATCGAATCGAGGTCCGCCGTGGCCGACGACGTCGTTGCGGTATCGGACGACACGGTCAAACAGGTCGAGGAGCGTGCACTTCGTGTCGGCAGATAGCTTGCCGTCGGGGCCGTGCTTGATGCGGCGATAGAGCCCGACGATGCCGGGCGAGTCGGCGAGGGTGTGCTTACGGTTGAGTTGACGCCAAACGGGGCGGAGCGGGTGGCCGCGGGTGCCCTCGGACTCGCCGAAGTGCCGAGCGAGCTCCCGCATCATCCCGACCCACTGGCCCAATGAGGGCAGCGCGAGGTGAGACAGCGAGCGGTCGACTTGTTCGTTGTGGTCTTTGCCTCGCTTGAGGTCGTCGAGATAGGACCCGATGAGCGGGCAGGTCGCGAGCTTGATCAGCGACTCAAAGATGTAGAAGCAGTTGTCGTGCCGAGTGCGGGTGTCCTTGGCGTTATGGGCGCGGGAATAGAGCTGCGCGAGTGGCAGCGGGAGGCGGAGCAGATAGTCGCGGCGGAAGCCTTGATCCATGACTAGACAGTTTAGGTTGATCCGGGTTGGTGGGCGGGGTCACGCCGGAGATTGCATGCCCTAGTGGCACACTTCTGGCACTAGTTATACGCCCCGATCTGGCGGCGGATCGCCAAACATCCGATACTACGCATGCGTGGCAGACGATCCCAACCAACCCGACCTCCAGGCCCGTGGCGAGACCGGCATCCTTTTCGCGGACCTGTCCGGCTACTCACAGCTGGTCTATCAATGCGTTGGCGACGAGGAAAAGCTCAAGCGCCTCGGTCTAGCGCTGTTCCGCCTCTTTAACGACGCCTCAGCAGACCACCCCGATGTCACCGTCGAGGGCTACGCGGGGGACGGCTTCCTGGCCTTGGCCCATGGTAAAAAGCCGGCCAAGGCGATCTACGAGTTCGCGACCACCGTGCACGAGCGATTCGACAAAGACGTTAAATCGCTGCTGCTGAACTTGGGCTTCCGAGTCAGCGTGTCGCTACGAACGGGTATGCACGTGGGCAAGGTCTGGCAGATGCCCCTCCAGCCGAGCACGCTGAATAAGGACAGGCCCGATGTGATGCCGCCGATGGGCATCAACTTATCCGACGCGATCGTCGTCGCCAGCCGAGTCGTGACCGGGCAGACGTGTCGGCGATTCGGCATCGGCGTCACACGAACGTGCTACAAACGTCTGATGTTGGCGGGCGGCAAAGACATCCGCGAGCCCGACGAAGTGATCCAGGACCGCAACCAGTACCCCGAGCCGGTCGAGGTCTATCGGCTGACGGAAGAAGAGCACGCGAAGATCCGAGGGCGAAAGTAATCGTTAATTGATCGTTGATGATTGTTAATTGGTGCCAGTCGCAAGCGTCTTTGCATGGCTACACAATCAAGAATGTATACATAGCAATCATTAAGCAGGCATGACCCAACACATCTACCAACTTGCGAAAGACGACGCTCATCTAGCCAGTGCTTTGGCGGATGCGGTGGCGGGTGTCGGTGCGCAGG
>JBGCDC010000530.1:0-3656 GCA_045105055.1 Phycisphaeraceae bacterium
TACCAAAGATCATCAAGCCAACGCCGGTCCAAAGTAGCTTGCCCTTGCCCGTGACCTTGAATCGCATCGCGTGTGCGGCTAAGAGGTTGACTAAAAGTAGGCCGATGACCAAAAATCCGCCGGGGAAGGGGTGCCAGCCGCCCCATCGCACATCACTGCCGGGGTACAGCAGAGAGCGAAAGACATCGAAAGGCACCTCGACATAAAGCGATCGGAAATACTTCTCAACAACCTGCCAGATACCAAGCTCGACCTGTGCCAGCGTGCCCACAAAGATGAGATACATCGACATCGTCAGAAGCACGACCGTCAGCCGAAGCGACGCGAGCCAAGTCAACGGGTTGGTCTTCGATAGCTTCATCGTTCTTCCGTCGATCCCTGCGGGGTTTGGTCGTTTGATTCGTTGGTTGGTTCGCCGATCGGCTCATCAAGGCCTGGCAGGTTCGGCCGAGGCACACCCTCGGGCCTGAACGTAAGGATCATCTGAGCCATACCCGTTCGATTGGCTTCGATCGTGGCGTCGTCGCCAGCGAGTTTGAAGAACCACGTCTGGAACACGCCGCCGCCTTCGGCAGGGATCTGCAAGATCGCGGCGCTCATGCGCGAAGGCATGTGTTCGCCTTGGTACTGGCCGTAGAGTTCGACAAAGGTCGCGTTGCCCACACCGATGCTCATTGGTTGCGAGACTTTGTCGCGCGGGCCGAGCTTGCGTGCCGTGGTCACGTACAACTGCTGGAGCCAGCGCAGCGCGTTCGCGTCGATCCCGCCCGCATCGCCATCGATCTTCGACACCGTCAGTCGGCCAGGCAACACATCATTACTACCCGGAAAACGATAGTCCGCGATTAGTTGGTCCGGCACTTCCGGAGCATCCATCCAACCGGCGGGCACATCCCACACCCACTTGAAACCATCGACCTCGTGCGCCGCCTCGCGCTGCTCCGTCTTCAACCAATCAAAAGCGACGGGCTCCGTCACTTCGTACCGCTGGATCGTCGGCTCCTCGCCACAGCCACCAAGCAGCAGCGGGGCGATGAGGATGGGGATGACGTATTTGTGCATGACGAGATCTTGTAAACCTGCTGGGACATTCCGGGGTTGATTCCGGGGGAGGCATTCTAGGCGGTCATCCGTTGCCGGTTGCGTTTTAGCGGTCAGCGCGACACCTTGTCCCACTGCCGATCCAGCCGCTGAGGCGAGACTTTCTCACTCGTGCCCAGCTCCTGTGCAAAGAGCGACACACGCAGCTCCTCAATCAGCCAGCGGTACTGCACCAGCTCCGGGTCGTACCCGCCTTGCTCACGCAGTGCCGTCGCGGCCTTCGCATAGCGGTTCCAGTGCTCTGCTACCTGCTTAAACCCCGCAATCTCTTGCGACGCTTGGCGTTTGAGCCTATCCAATCGCCGCTCAATCGCCGACAGATAGCGCGGGTATGACGTCAGCCGGGCCCAGGGTGTTTCAATCAAAAACGAAGTCCCAAGCAAGTTATCCAACTGGATCCGCAGGTCCGCTTTCGCGTAGGGGGCCGCGCTGAAATCCGTACGATCCACTGCAAGCCTTGCACGCTGAGCCGCCTCTAACACCGGCCCAACCACCCGATGCACCTCGCGCTCTGCAACGTCTAACCGCTGCAGCCCGATCCGCTGACGAGTGATGAAGGCTTCTTGGTTGTCGATCTTCTCTTTGTCGAACAAGAACGCCCGCTCGGTCATGAGCAAAACGAGCTGGTCCTTGAGCATCGCGGGATCGCCGATCGGTGCGAACGATAGACGCAATGGCGAGATGTCTTGCCAATGCTCAGCACGCCAAACAAAGTCGCGCTGCACCTCAAACGAATACAACCGGCGCAGCCCATCTCGCGTCAGCCGACGCGCCTTGGACCGCACATCAACGAGTCTTAGCGCGACACCTGTCGTCTCGTCGATCAGCGCCGGATACGCCCGCAGCGCAACGCCGCTGCGCGTCGTATCGACATGCTTCGGCAGCTCCCCAAACGACCAGTCCGTCACAGGCGGTGCGCCCCATCGCGGCTCATCCATCCCCGCGTAACTCGGCGCAGCCCCGGCCCCGAGCTTGCGACGCAGCGCCCCAAGGTCGCGCCCCTCCGCAAGCGTCTGCCCCTTGTCTCCCAAAACCCGCACGTTCATCTTGAACGCGTCGGCCAATGCGTCGACATCAAAGTCCGCTGCCGAGAGGTTCAGGCCGCCGACTTGACTTAATGCTGCAGCGGCGGCGTCCTCAAAAGAGCCGTCGCCGAACCGCAATTGATTGATTGCTTTGCGTGCTGCGTCCGGTGCTGGGCTAAGTGTTTTGCGAAGACCCTTGGGCAGCGACTTGATCATCGCGACGAGCTTCTGCTCCAACATGCCGGGCACCAACCAACCTAGACGACGCGTATCCAACTGCCCCAGCGCCTCGCGCGGCAAAGTCAGCGTCAACCCATCTCGCTCGTCGCCGGGATCAAACGCGTAGTCCAGCTTGTGCGCCGCCTGCTCGACCTGCAATCGATCCGGATACGCCTGCTCGGTGACGTCCGCCGCCTGCTGGGCAAGCAACACCGACAAGTCCATGTGCAAGCAGCTGGGCTCATCCCGCGCCGCAGCCTTGACCCACTTCTTCAACGTCGCGCCATCGACCACTGTCTCCGGCAGACGCTGATCGTAAAACGTATAACGCACATCATCGTTGACAAGCAGCCCGTGGCGACGCGCCTTCGCTTCAAGCGACTTCGCGTGCTCGAGCAGCGCCGCATTGTCTTTATAGAAAGCCAGATCGCAGTCCCACTCGCCCTCGACCAGCCCGCGCTGAATCAGTAGTTGCCGGGCTTCGCTGGGGTTCACGCGCGCGACAGGCACCGGCCGAGCCTGGACGAGCACGAGGCCGTAGAGCGAAACCTTCTCGCTGCACATCGCCGAGCCCGTCTCACGGACCCAGCGCGGATCGCTGTGCGTTTTCTTAACGAGGTGCCCCGCGATCGGCTCAATCATGCCGGGCTGGATCCGACCGACCGTCCGCGCATACCGCCGAGTCGTCTCGACCAACTCCGCCGCGACGATCCACTTAGGTTTACCCGCGAACAACGACGACCCAGGCCAAAGGTTTAGCTTCTGCCCGCCCCCGCCGGTGTACTCAAAGCCGTCACCCTTCTGCGCGATGTTCGACAGCAACCCCGTCAACAGCGCACGATGGATCGCATCGGCCTTGCCGTCAGGTAAGTCTTCACTGTCTTGCTCCCTCTCCCTCTTAGGGAGAGGATTGGGGTGAGGGTCGAGCGTTGGATAGCGATGTCGCTTAGCCGAAGCAGCTTTTCGCTTTGACGCTTCACCCTCACCCCGGCCCTCTCCCTTTATGGAGAGAGGGCGAGCAGGCTGCAACTCCTTCACCATTCGCTCCAACTGGCGATGCACATCCACCCACTCGCGCATCCGCACGTAGTTAAGGAAGTTCTGCTTGCACGCCTTGCGCAACTTGTTGTGCGACAGCTTCTTCTTTTGCTCGTGATAAAACGACCACAGCTTCAGATACGCCAAGAAATCACTGCGCGGATCGACAAACTGTTCGTGCGCTTGGTCGGCTCGTCCCTTTTCATCCATCGGTCGTTCGCGCGGGTCCTGCATCTCCAACGCAGAAGCGATCACCAACACCTCTTCCAACAC
>JBGCDC010000531.1:0-8771 GCA_045105055.1 Phycisphaeraceae bacterium
GCTACGCACGGCAGGACCGCAAAGATGAAGGCCGAACCCCCATCACCGCGAAGCTTGTTGCGAACCTGATCACCGCGGCCGGTGCGAACCGTGTCTTAGCGATGGACCTGCACGCCGCACAAATCCAGGGCTTCTTCGATATCCCCGTGGATCACCTTAACGCGGCGCCCGTGCTGTTCGACTACTTCAGCCAGCTCCGCGATGACAGTGCTAAAGATGTCGTCATGGCCAGCCCGGACGTCGGCAACGTCAAGATGGCCGCAGGCTTTGCGAAGAAGCTTGGCGTCGATATCGCGATCGTGGACAAACGCCGTGAGAGCGGCACCGAAGTCGAGGCCGCGCACCTCATCGGCGACGTCAACGGCAAAGACGTCTTCATGATCGATGACATGATCTCCACCGCAGGCACCGTCACCCAAGCCGCGAGCCTGATCAAAGAAAAAGGCGCGAACTCCATCACTGTCGGCTGCACGCACGCCGTGCTTGTCGGCCTAGCCATGGAACGCATCAACGAAGCACCGATCGATAAGCTCGTCGTCACCGACACCATCCCCGATGGCACTCGCTGCGATGCGATCCGTGACAAGCTCGTCGTGCTCTCCGTTGCGGACCTCATCGGCGAAGCCATCCACCGCATCCACCACAACCGCTCCGTCAGCTCGCTCCTGCAAACAGGTAGCGGCAAGCGATAAACCAAACACCCGGCCTGCCCACTTCGGTGAGTAGGAAAACTTCCCCTAAACACAAACAAGAATTACAAACTTAAAACCAAAAGGAAACGAACCATGAGCAGCTCAGAAACCCCCACACTCGAAGTCACCGCACGCACCAAGACCGGCACCCGCTACGCCAAGCGCGACCGCGAACAAGGCCTGATCCCCGCCGTCATCTACGGCCACAAGGAAGGCGCTGTCCACGTCACCATCAACGCGAAGGCCTTCACACAAGTCCTCCAAGACGAGTCGCACCTCATCGACATCAAGAACGACGGCAAGAGCGAGCACACCATCATCAAAGACGTGCAGTGGGATACCTACGGCATCAACGTCATCCACGTCGACTTCGAACGCGTCGACCTCTCCGAAACCGTTGAAGTCGAAGTCGAAATCAAACTCATCGGCGACCCCGCCGCACTCAAGGAAGCCGGCACCGTGCTGGACAACCCGACCACCATGGTCAAAATCAGCTGCCGCGCCGATGCGATCCCATCGCACCTTGAGCACAGCATCGCCGACTTGCCGCTGGGCGAGACCGTGACCGTCGCCGACCTCACCCCGCCCGCTGGCGTCACCGTTGCCATGCCTGGCGACCAGATGATCTGTCAGATCGCTGGCGTCAAAGTCTCCGCAGCAGTCACCGAAGCCCTCGAAGGTGCCGGTGACGACGCAGGTGATGCCGAGCCAGAAGTCATCGGCAAAGACAAGCAAGACGGCGACGACGCCTAATCATCTGCTTCGAATCAGCGACACCCCGTTCGCTCATCCATCGCAATCGATACAGGCCTGCACAATCAACGTGCAGGCCTGTTTTTTACATGCATTGCGTCTTGAAACCAGGCGTCTAGGCAATGCCCATAGCCGCTGGCGGAAGGCCGTTGGCCTGCGGTACAAAACCCTATTGAATCTGTTGCAAGCTCATTCATCTAGGCCGACGGGCTTCGGCCAGCGGCTATGAAAAACGTATCGCACCGCCCGATCGTACCTATTCGCTTATGTCTTTGCGATACATGAATGAGTCGGACGTGAGCAGCGAGACGATGACGGCCTTGAAGCTGCCGCCGCTTTCGAGGTACGCACGGTCGGCATCGATCAGCGTCTGCGAATCGCTCAGCGTTTCGTTGCGTCCCATGTAAAAGCGGAAGGCGTGGCGGATGATCGACTGTCTTGCGCGGTCCGATTTCGCTAAGCGATCGATGAGCTCGAAGGCGTCTTTGACCTCGCCATCGAGCGATGAATCGCCGGTGCCATCGAGTGCGCCGTTGACCGCGATCGTTGCCTTGGGGTACTTGTCGTCGAAGCTCGGCCCCGCAGGCTTCTTGATCTCGTTTTTAGGGTGCTCGAGGAGTTCCTCGGTGCGGAATCGGCCGAAGTCGTCGAAGGCTTCGAAAGGCAGACCCAATGGGTTCATGTGCTTGTGGCACTTCCAGCACTCCGGCGGCCCGGTCACTTCGACCACGCGATCGCGGAACGTGCGGTGCGGGTCATCAGGCACCTGAGCATCCACCGTGATCGGTACGTCCGGCACACGCCCCGCCAACAACTTCTCTCGGATCCATCGGCCTCGACGAATCGGGTCGCTGTGGAAGTTTGTCGACATCGCGATCAGCCACGACGGGTGGGTCAAGATACCTTTTCGGTTTTCGATCTTGAACGGCTGCTCGATCGGGTAATCCCAGAACTCGGTATCGGCAACCCGATCGCCGGTGTACTTCGAGCTTTTCCAGTCGCCATAACGACCCCGCAGTGGTGTCGGCGGCAGGCTATAGAGCGGCGCGTGATTGAACGTGTAGCCATGCGACCAAGGCTCACGCGGGAAAGGTGTCATGCCTTTGCCAAACGTGTCCTCAAAAAAGTGCATGTAGTTAACCAAGGCACCCGGAGGGTTTCGGCTGTGGAACTTGAGCGATTTCTTTGACTCAAGAAACGCCAAATGCTCCTCGTAGACCTTCTTGATGTCCGTCCGCCATGCCGTGTCTTTGAGTGTTTCGTAGACCTCACGCCACTCGGCGATCGTCTGGTGATACGTCTCTGCGGGCTTCTCATCGTAGACATAAAACTCATCGGAGAGCAGCAGATTCTCGAAGACCTTCTCATCTTGTTCGACGATGTCTGTCACGATACGATCGGTCTCTAAGATCAAGCGTCCGCCAGTGCCTTCGGTGCCGCGCGATGGATTTTGGAAGAGATCATCGCTGCGCTTCGAGTCTTTGAAGATCTTCGTCGCGCCCGTATAACCAAAGAACTCGCGAAAAAATCGCACGATTTTGGGGTGTGACGTGGTGTTGGACTTGTAGTGCTTGCCATCTAATAGCGAGTCGACCTGGCCTTGATAGTACTTGTCGTCCGCGAGCAGGCGTCGTACCTCGCGTTCGTAGTCGGCCTTGGTTGTGAGATTGCCTTCCTCGACAGCTTGCAAGAGTGCCGCGTCGGGCTTGCGGTCGCCTAGCGCGTAAGAGATCGCAAAAGCCGCTTCGCGCGGCGTCAACATCTGACGCCCATATTTATCAGCTTGGCCACCGCCGAACTCGAGACGATAAACAAACTCCGACTCGAGCAACACCGCGACCAGCATCTGCCGAAGGCCGTTCTCGTTGCCACCGATGTCGATCGATTTGCGTAGCAAGGGCAAGTATCGCTCGATCTCGCGCGCGTCCGCTGGACGCTGCAAGACACGCGCGAACTGCGCCTGGATCGCATCGGCCATCTGTTCGTCGGTCGGCTGCGTATCACTCGTAAGAATCACATTGAACGGGCGATACGACTCGGGCTTGGTCCTTGGGAGCCAGTTGTCTTTCGGGTTCTTGAATGTGATCTTGCTGCTTTTATCGAGGGCCTTGGCAACAATAACCTGTCGCTCAGCGATCCACTTCGCGTTGCCGAGCATGACGAGCAGGTGTCCGCCGTTGAGGTTGGCCGTGTCATAGTCACGTACGCCGGAGTGATCGGGCAGGACAAACGGGTTGGTGACGCCATAAAACTTACGGTTGATCATGTGATCACGATCACGGCCTTGAAGCTCGAAGATATCCATCACGCGTTCGTGGAAGATCTGCGGTCGGACCAGCCATCGGCGTGCCGGGGAATACGCCGCCGCATCAATCTCGCCGCTGAACAACAACTCGTGTTCGATCGAGTTGCCATAGTGCGGGTAACGCAGCTTGTCGCGCAGGTTCTCATCCGCCGATTCGCCGAGCTTAAACGACAACCAATCCATCAGGATCTTGCGTTCCGCCTCCGTCGGCTGAGGCTTATCATCCGGCGGCATTTCTTCGAAGTGAACCACTTCGTTGGTCATGCTGAGCAGCTCGTCACGCTCGGGAACCGCAAGGCTGGTAAGCGTATCGAAACGAACGCGGCCCTTTTGTTCGTCCGGGCCGTGACAGTCGGCGCAGTAAGTGCTCAGCACCTTGGCGACATCGCGAGGCACGATCGTCTTTGGCGTTTTGGCTGCTGGTTGATCGGGTTCCGCTTGACCGGATTTCGCTTGGACCTTATCGGCATAGGCGGCGGGCTCTGACGCCGAGAACCACAACATCGCAAGCGCTAAACACGCGAGCGGCACAGCAAGAACGAAACGAATCTTCATATGCAAATCTTTTTAAGCAATGCGCATCGGTAGTTGGTCTGCTGGGCGGGTGAGGCTCCTACCGAACCGCGAATCATCTGTAACGCCCGGCTCGGCAGGAGCCTCGCCCTCCCAAGCCGATTAGAACACTTCGTCTTCCATGGCGATTAGGCCAGGAACTGAGGGATCGCGCCCTTCTGATCAATCCCGTATTTATCGAGGCCCGTGTCCAACGCCCCGTAGTGCTCGATCGGGTTGCCGTAGGCATTGAGCATCGACGTGTACCAGTTACCCAGCGTCTTGTGGCCTTCGTCGCCGTACTTCGGCAGGCGGATGTAGCGTCGGCCGAGGTTCATCTTCGTGTTATGACCGGCCATGACGATGAACGGCCACTCGGTGCCGTGGCTGTGGTGCGTCTCGCCGTTGTCCGGGAAGTAGAACAGCATCGTGTTGTCGAACATCGACCCGTTACCATCGACCTCGGGCGTGGACTTGAGGCGCGTAACGATCGACTCGACCAGCTGCATGTGCTGATGCCGGACCTTATCACGGACGTCGAGCGCGGCGATACTGCCGACACCCTTGCCGTGACCGACGTCGTGCAGGTTCACATTTTCGTTTTCGATCTGTGGCAGGCCGGTGTAAGTCGTGCCCAACTCGTCGGCTGTAAAGGCGACGACGTTCGTCATGCCGGAGATCAATGTCGAGAGCAATATCTCGACAAAACCACGCTGGCGGTCGACCGTGCTGACGTCTTCCGCGTAGTAGTTCTTATCGAGGTCAGGCATCGCGTCGCTGATCTGCTTGGCCATCGCTTCGACCTTGCGGTTGCGAGCACGGATCGACTCGACCGACTCGGCATAGTTCGCGACCTTCGCGTGCTCGTAGCCTTGCAACTCAGAGGCGATGCTCGACTCGCTGCCCGCGACGAAGGCGAGGACCTGCCGATCCATCTCGTAGAGCACCTTCGCGGCTTGGTCGTCGGAGACCGACTCGAAGAGCTTCTTCATCGCGATGGCAGGTGAGCCGAACGCGTAGTTGGGCTGCTGCTCGCCTCGGGCGCTGAAGCCTTTTTCGATGCCGTTGATGTTGCCGCGCGAGTTGCCGCCGCCGTTGGGGAAACACGCGAGTTCGATGTGCTCGAAAGGCGAGGGGAACAGCTTCGCCAGCTCGAAATCAACGGTCGCCCACTTGATCGAGCTGAGGCGTTCATTGGCTTTGTAGGCACCCAGCGACGAGCACCAGGTGTGGTGGCCGGTGGTGCACATCTTGCCGGACAAGCCCTGCAGGATCGTCAGCTCGTCAGCATGGCTCGCCAAAGGAGCCATCCATGGCGGGAGCGTGTGGCCATCGAGGTCGACGGAGTAGGCTTGCTTGGATTTTTCTTTAGCTTGGGTCTGGGCATCAAAGCTAGGCGGCACCAGCGTGTTGGGCAGCAGGCCGTTGCCTTTGTGGATGAAGATAAAGCGCGTCGGCACCTTCGAGCCGTTCACAAGCGAAGAGACGCCCTGCTCCGCCAAGAGGTGCTTGGGAAGCAGCGTCGAACCGCCCGCAGCACCCAGTGCGTACAGGCCGGCCTTGATCATTTCGCGTCGTGTTGGCATATCCTTCAATCCTTTGCGGTGTTTCGCGTCACGCTTACGTGAGCTGCATCAATAATCAGCAGCACAAACTACGCCACGTTCTAATTCTGTTCGGTCGCTGTCATCGCCATGCTCGCGTGAGCAATCAGAGTTACAGAGCACATTCGGGGGTAGTTCGTTGAGTCATACAGCTAAACATCTGTAATCGACCAATATGACACATTCTCGCAATCTGTTTTCACAAAATCAGGACGACTGATGTGAACAACCATTACCAGAGTCAACCATTCCGTTGAGCTATTGCAAGCAAAAGTGATACCTAAGCGATAATTTCTTTCACCGGCTTTGCAGGCTCGACACCAGTGAGCTTCTGAGACAGGCCCTGGAACTTGAAACTCAGGCGGTTGTTGTCGACGCCCATCTGGTTCAAAATCGTCGCGTTCAGGTCGCGGATGTGGACGCCCTGATCAACGACGTTGTAGGCATAGTCGTCGGTGATGCCGTACTCGACGCCGGGCTTGATCCCGCCGCCCGCCATCCACATCGAGAAGCATCGGCCGTGGTGGTCTCGGCCAGAATTGAGCTTGCCCTGGCTATAGGCTGTCCGCCCAAACTCGCCACCCCATACCACGAGCGTGTCGTCGAGTAGGCCACAGCGCTTCAGGTCGGTGACCAACGCGGCGCTGGCTTGGTCCGTGTCTTTGCATTGATTGGTCAGGTGCGTGACGAGGTTGTTGTGTTGATCCCAGCCGCGGTGAAAGAGCTGAACAAAGCGCACGCCACGCTCCATCATCCGGCGCGCGAGCAGGCAGTTCGCCGCGTACGTGCCGGGGATCTTTGCATCGGGGCCATACAAATCAAACGTGCTGTCCGGCTCATCAGACAAGTCGGTCAAGTCGGGGACCGACGTCTGCATCCGGTACGCCATCTCGTACTGCGCGATGCGTGCTTCGATCTCAGGGTCGCCAGTCACCTCGGCGTGCTGCGCGTTCAACTCGGCTAATGCATCGAGTTGATCGCGCCGTAATTCACGGTCGACGCCGTGCGGATTGTTCAGGTGCATGACCGCGTTCTTGCCCGAGCGCAGGCGGACGCCTTGGTGTTCACTAGGCAAATAGCCGCTGCCCCAGAGGCGCGAAAAGATCGGTTGGCCGGGGTTCTTGCCGGTGCCCTGACTGATGAGGACCATGTACGCGGGCAGGTTGTCGTTCTCGCTGCCTAGGCCGTAACTCAGCCAAGCGCCGAGCGAGGCGTGGCCGACCTGCTGGCTCCCCGTGTTGATATAGGTGATGCCGGGGTCGTGGTTGATCGCTTCGGTGTTGACCGCTTTGAGGACCGCGATGTCGTCGACGATCTTCGCGGTGTGCGGGATCAATCCGCTGCCGACCCATCGGCCGCATTGGCCGTGTTGTTTGAAGGCTTTGATCGGGCCGTTGGTGAGGAACTCTTTTTGACCCGCCGTCATACCAGTGACGCGTTGATCGCCACGGATCTCGTCGGGCAGTGCCTTGCCGTGGAGCTTGTCCCAGTGCGGCTTGTAGTCCCACATGTCGATGTGGCTAGGCCCGCCCGATTGGAAGAGGTAGATCGCACGCTTTGCCTTAGGCGCGAAGTGTGGCAGCGAAGGCAGGCCGGGGCTGGCCGGGGCGATTGCCGCTTGCGGTTTAGCCGCACCTTTCGCAAACGCGCTAGGCCCAAGCAGCGACGCCAGCGCCGCGGCACCCACACCATTGCGCACCTGGTTAAACAACTGTCGGCGGGTCATCCCGCGGTGGTATTCAGTGATCGGGTCCATGGCTTAACTTCTGGTTTGAATAGCTTGCGGGAAAAATATCTGCGTGCTGCACGCTTGCCTAGTGACTTGCTTCCGAAGGACGCTACTCGCGCGTGATGACTTCGTCCAGATTGAGGATGATCGTCGCCATGTCGGTCCATAGCGCTAGCTGGACCGGGTCCTCCACGTCGCCCGCGATCAGCGCAGCAGCATTGGGATTGCGGTCAAACCGCTCGTGCGTTCTCACATATTGCTTAAGCAAAATGGTTCGCTCAGAAGCAGAAGGCGTGCGTGCCGTCGCCTTGCGGAACATGTAGTCCATCATGTCGTCGGTGGTGTCGCCGCAACCAGTAATCGTAAGCCTCGCGAGCTCACGGGCCGCGCTGAAGTACTCCGGATCATTCAACAAAACGAGTGATTGCAACGGCGTGTTCGTCCGCGAACGCTGCACCGTGCAGACCTCACGGCTTGGCGCATCAAATGCCATCAACGACGGCGGCGGGCTTGTCCGTTTCCAGAACGTGTACATCGTCCGACGCGTCAGCCCACTGTCGTCGCTGGGGTAGAACGCCTGAGCGGTGAAGGCGTTGCCATAGCCGAAGTGGCTGACCTCTCGCCACAGGCCGTGCGGCTGGCTCGGGTAGACGCTCGGTCCGCCGATGCGTGTGTCGAGCTTACCCGCGATCGCCAAGGCGTTGTCACGGATGACCTCAGCGGGCAATCGATATCGCGATGCACGAGCGAGCAGCACATTGCCCGGATCGGCTTGATATCGCTCGCGCGGCGCTTTGGACGACTGGCGATAGGTCGCGGACATCAGGATCTGCTTGATCAAGTGCTTGTTGTCCCAGCCACTGTCAACGAACTCGCTAGCGAGGTAATCGAGCAGGCCGCGGTGCGACGGGTAAGAGCCCTGCATGCCAAAGTCATTGGGCGTATCTACCAAACCTTGGCCAACGAACATCTGCC
The DNA here is from genome assembly GCA_045105055.1 of Phycisphaeraceae bacterium. GTDB lineage: Bacteria > Planctomycetota > Phycisphaerae > Phycisphaerales > Phycisphaeraceae > JAHQVV01. The sequence goes on from JBGCDC010000531.1 coordinate 8,611, forward strand.
ACAGACGATTCACCGCCACGCGAGCGGTCAAAGGGTGGTCCGGCTCGACGAGCCACTTGGCCAACGACAAGCGCGTCGCCGGCCCCTCGGCAGGCGCGTGCTTACCCAGCGGCGGCAAAGCGCTCGGCACGTTCGCGCTCACCGGCTGATTCTTGTCCGGG